>JAIXXE010000134.1 GCA_027490875.1 Alphaproteobacteria bacterium | reverse complement strand
GAGCGGCAGTTTTTCCGGTAGGCAGCGGGTGAGTGATCTGAGAAACGACCCCGCCGAAGCAGCCTGGATCCGGCCGAGCGGCGCGGCATCGAGCAGCAGGAGCACGGCGGGCAGCGTCACGGCCAACGGCTTGGCGAGCAGGGCCAACACGCCGAGGACGTTCCAGCCGACCAGCCACACGACCGCCTGCCGCTGGGTCTTCCCGGTTCCCTCGGCCGCGACGAACTCGCGCCATCGCAGATAGGCGAGCATCGCCAAAAACATCAGGCACGCGCAGAGCACCGTCTTGCGTTCCGACACCCATGCCACGCTCTCCACCTGTGCGGGATGCACGCCGAAAATCGCCGCGACGAGCAGGGCTCCGGGCAAGGCCAGCCCCAGCCGCCGCGCGAGCGCGAGCACGAGCACCGCATTCGCCGCATGAATGAGCACGCTCACCAGATGATGCCCACCCGCCCACATCCCGAACAGGGAGACGTCGGCCATGTGCGCCAACCAGGCCAGCGGCACGGGCACGCCGTTGGCCCATGCCTTGCCGCCGCCTTCCCGCTTCAACTGGCGGCGAATGGTCAATTCGCCTTCTTCCAGCGCCAAACCTTGGTCGTCGAGCAAGGTTTGTAACGATGGGGTTAGGCTTGGCTGAAACACGCCCAGCACTTCGGCCAGCGGCTCGCCGTGCCGAATGAGGCTGGCATCGGCGCGGTCGCCCAGCAGCAGGCCAAGGGCATCCAGTACCAAGCTCTTGCCCGCACCCGTCTCGCCCGTAAGCGCCGCAAACCCCGGCGTAGGCCCGGCCTGAAAGGGCACATCAAGGCTTGCCAACAAGGCCAGATTGGTGACGGTAAGGCGAACCAGCATGATGGGCTTAACCTTACGAAAAAGGCTGCGCTATGGCAAGAAAAAGAGGCCTCAGTGGCCTCTCTTGGTCGCAAGACTTTAACGGGTTAGAAGGTGTAACGAACACCACCCAGCAGGTTATGGGTCTGGTACTCGATTTCCGACTTACGGGTGCCACTTTGAACTTCAACATCGGCCGTGCCAAAGTACCGATATTCGGCATTAAGGCTAAAGTTGTTGTTAAGCGCGTAGTTCAATCCGGCAATCCCCTGATAGGCAAACACGGTGGAGCTATCGTTCAAAACCGTTCCGGTCGCATTGGTGCCATAGTTATCAAACTCTACTTTGGCAGCCCCTACACCCGCGCCGATGTAAGGGGTAAAGGCACCCCCCGTAGGCATGTCGTAGTACAGGTTACCCATCCCGGCTAATACGCTGGTTTCGCCACGACTGCCGGCCAAAGCGGGGCCGGTTGTTTTGTGGGTATCGACATCGTTGGCACGGTAGCTGCCTTCAAGTTCGCCGCGGATGTTACCGTATTGACGCCCAACAGCCCCAACCATCACGTACCCGCTCTTCATTTCGGTGTTAACTTTGGCACCGCCGCTGGTGGTGAAGGCATGGTCTTCCTGCGTTAGTGCGCCGCCCTGAGCGGAAACATAGGTCTGGCCATTCCAGCTTTGCGCTAAGACAGGGCTGCTGGTAACCGTAAAAGCCAACAGAGCAAGTTTAACAACAAGCTTGTTTGGGCTGAAAAAATTCATGATGACTGCTTTCATTCGCTGCTTTAGAATTAAGCAGTTGGAGGCATCTGTCAATAGCCAAATATCACACCCTGTTGCAGATTAGAGACTAATCCCTGCCACGCCGCGTAGATTGGCCAAGAGCGGCGAGGAAAGCCGCAACCGTTGCGGCAGGCGTACCGTGGCCGCCCCAAGGCTGCTTGGCATTTTAAGCATAATGGTGGTCGGCCCCTGCGCCGCGCCCTGCAACAGACTTTGCAGCTGGGGCATGGCGGCCGGGTTTTCGATGTTAATCAGCAGTTCGCTGCGCTCGGTCAGCAGGCTTTCCAGGGGCTTCACCCCTTCCACCACCTGCCGCAAGCGATCGCCTTCAAAGCTCACTTTCAGGGTAAAGAGCAAGGGGGTATTCAGCTGCCCGACCATAGTGCCATGCTGGCTGTAGGCTTCGGGGAACAGCACCAGTTCGCTTTGGGCCGAGGTGTCGGAGACAGTCAGCGCGGCCATGCGGTTGCCGCTCTTGGTTTTAATCTCGCGCAGGGCATGCACCAGCGCAGCCACCTTGCAGGTACCGCCACCTTGCTGGGCCAAGGCTTCCAGCTCGGTCAACAGTTTAAGCCCCGGTACGCGGGCCAGTTCGGTGGCAAAGGCTTCCAGCGGATGCGCGGAAAGATAAAACCCGACCGCTTCGGCTTCATTCTGCAACTGCGTGAGGGCTGGCCACGGTGGCGTGGCTTTGCAGCCCGCTTGGTACGGCGTGGGGTCGGCAATTTCCTCAGCAAGGGCATCGCCGCCAGAGGGGTTCCCAAACAAGGAAATCTGCCCGCTGCTGGCGGCCTCGGCGGCGGCATTGGCGTAGGCCAGCAGCGTTTCGAGATTCTGAAACAGCCACGCCCGATTGGGTTCCAGACCGTCGCAGGCCCCTGCCTTGATGAGCACTTCCAGCTGCCGTTTGTTAAGCACTTGCGGCCCCAAACGCGCCAGTGCGTTCCAAATAGAGAGGTACGGCCCCTTGGCAGTGCGTTCCTGCACCAGTTGGGTCATGGCCTCCTCGCCTGCGCCCTTCAGCGCACTTAAGGCATGGCGCACGTTGCCATCTTGCACGGTAAAGAAGACTGCGCTGGCATTAATATCGGGCGGCAACAGCGCAATGGCGGGGGCCATATCGCTGCGGTACTTGGCCAGCTTTTCTTGGTTGCCGCGGTCGTACGTCATGGTCGCGGCCATGAACTCTGCCGCGTAGTGGGCTTTTAGGTAGGCGGTATGGTAGGCAATCAGGGCATACGCCATGCTGTGGGCCTTGTTAAAGCCGTAGCCCGCAAAGGTTTCCATCAGGCCAAAAATGCGCGTGGCATTGGCTTCATCCAGTTGGTGATGTTCCCACGCGCCAGCGATGAACTTGGCCTTTTCCTTGGCCATTTCTTCGGGCTTCTTTTTACCCATGGCACGCCGCAGCATATCGGCCGCACCCAGCGTATAGCCACCTAAAGTGCGGGCCATCTGCATCACCTGCTCTTGATAGATGGCGATGCCGTAGGAAATTTTGAGCGTCTCTTCCAGCAACGGGTGCGGGTAGTCGGGCGCGGCCTTGCCGCTACGTACCAGCAGGTACTGCGGGATGAGATCCATCGGCCCGGGGCGATAGAGTGAAATCATGGCACTGAGCGATTCGAGGCTATCGGCGCCCATTTTCTTGCACAGGTCGGTCATGCCCGCGCTTTCAATCTGGAAGACGCCCAACGTCTCGCCGCGTTGCAGCATGGCATAGGTCGGCGCATCATCCAGCGGCACACTGGCGAGGTTAAAGTCAGGGTTATGCCGCTGCTTTACCATGGTTTCGGCCGCGCGGATGATGGAGAGCGTTTTCAGGCCCAAAAAGTCGAACTTTACCAGCCCTGCGTACTCGGCGTCATTCATGGCAAACTGGGTGACGGGCATGCTGCTGCGTGGGTCGACATACAGGCCGCAGACCTGGTCGATGGGGCGGTCGGCAATGATCACCCCGGCCGCGTGGGTGCTGGCGTGGCGGTAGCAGCCTTCAAGTTTCAGCGCCGTATCGATGAGGCGCTTGACGTCGTCTTCGGCTTCGTAGCGGGCTTGCAGGCGGTCGTCGTCTTTCAACACATCGGCGATGGGGGGCGGGTTGGCGCCTTCGGGCACCAGTGCTGCCACCTGCCCAACCCAGCTGTAGCCAAGGCCCAGCACGCGGCCTACATCGCGCAGACAGGCCTTGGCCTTGAGCGTACCGAAGGTGATGATATGCGCCACGCGGTCGGCCCCATAGCGGCGGCAGACGTAGGCAATGACCTCGTCGCGCCTATCCTGACAGAAATCGACGTCAAAATCCGGCAGGCTGACCCGTTCAGGGTTGAGAAAGCGCTCGAAGTACAGTTCCCAACGGATGGGGTCGAGGTCGGTAATCGAAAGCGCCCACGCCACCACGCTGCCCGCGCCACTGCCGCGCCCGGGGCCGACTGGTATCCCCTGCCCCTTGGCCCAGCGGATGAAATCGGACGTAATAAGAAAGTAGCCGTCAAACCCCATGCGGTTGATGATGCCGAGTTCGTAATCCAGCTGCGCAAAGTATTTGGTTTTTGTTTCCGCGCGCAGGGCTTGGTCTTCTGGCAGCATGGGGTACACGACTTCGGTCAGCCGTTGCTGCAAACCCGTTGTTGCCAACCTGCGGATGACATCCGCCACTGGCATTGCAGGGTTAGCGGGCAGTTCGTCGTCGCCTTCCCAGCCGAAATCCCAGGTTGGCATGTACATCTGCTTCACACTGATTTGCGGCAGCAAAAAGGCACAGCGCTGGGCAATGGCCACCGTATTGGCCAAGGCTTCGGGCAGGTCGGCAAAGCGGGTGACCATATCGGCAGGCGTAGGCAGGGCATGCTGGGGCGTAAAAAGGCGGCGGTTTGGGTCGGCCAGCGTGGTGCTGTCGCCAATCGCGACCAGCACTTCGAACGCGGCGAGGTCGGCGGGGTGCTGAAAGCGGGTGTCGGCCGTGGCCACCAGCGGAGCCTGATGGGCCGCAGCGTAGTGGCATAATGCCTCTTCCAACTTCATTTCCTGCGCGTATGCAGGGTGTTCGGCAGGCCAGTCGTGGCGTTCCAGCTGAAGGTAAAGGCGGTCTTGAAACGTGGCATGCAGCGGGGCAAGGTAATCTTCCAACCGCCCCTGTTGCAGGCCCAGAGTAGCCCAGCCGCGTTGCATCGGGCCGCTTAAAATCAGCAAGCCTTCGTGGGCGGCGAGAACGTCGGTGAGCGCCACCGCTGCATCACCATGCGCAAGTTTACGCTGTTGACCCATACTGACCAATCGCGCCAAGTTGCGCCACCCTTGCGCGTTTTGCACCAGCACCGTAAGGGCTGCAATGGCGGGGCGCGTAGAGGCTCCTTCCTGCGGCAATCCCAACAGGGGCAGTTCGCAGCCTAAGATAGGTTGCACCCCTGCGGCTGCCAGATATTTGCTGGCTTCGGCCGCAGAGAACAGGTTGCCCAGTTCGGTAACCCCTACCGCCGGATAGCCCAACGATGCCACCGCTTTGGCCAGCTTCTTGACCGGCATCAAGCCCTCCAGCAACGAAAAGCTGGATTTAACGGTTAGCGGAATATAGGTGGGCCCCATACCCCCAAGCCTAGCAAAGGTGCGGCCGCAAGGCTACGCGCCAGCTGGCTTACGGGCAGGTTTTTTAGGGGGTGCCTTGCGCAGGTTTTTTGCCGCGGTGGGCTTGACGGGCCGCACCGGCTTGTAGGGCACCAAACAGCCTTCCTGCATGGTAAACACGTGCTGGCAACGGGCTGCCAGCTGTTGATTGTGCGTGACCAGCAAGGCCGCCATGCGTTCTTGCGCAATCAGGGTAAAGAGCAGGTCGGTTACGGCCTCGGCGGTGGCGGGGTCGAGGTTGCCGGTGGGTTCGTCGGCCAGCAGCAATTGGGGCTGGTTCATCAGCGCGCGCGCTATGGCTACCCGCTGCTGTTCGCCGCCCGAAAGTTGGTTGGGCAGATGGTGCAGGCGGTGCCCTAGCCCCACGGCTTCCAGCAGCTGTTGGGCGCGGGCATGGTTTGGTTTACTACCCCCAATCGCGGCAGGCAGCTGCACATTTTCCAGCGCGGTAAACTCGCGCAGCAGATGATGAAACTGATACACGAATCCGCAGGTTTTGTTACGCAGGCCCGCGCGTGCATCATCGGTCAGCGCGGCAACATTCTGACCGTTCAGCAGCACCTGCCCCGCGTCGGGGACATCCAACAGCCCTGCCACCTGCAGCAGCGTGCTCTTGCCGCTGCCGCTGGGGCCGATAATCGCCACGGCTTCGCCCGCTTGCAGCGTAAGGTTCACGCCCTTTAAAATAACAGTACTGCCAAAATGGCGGTGAATGTTATGAAGTTCGAGTAAATTAGCCACGACGCAACAGCTCCACGGGGTTAAAGCGGCTGGCGCGCCAGGCCGGATAGAGCGACGCCAAGAGGGTTAACCCCAAGGCCATGGCCAGCACTGCCGAGATATCCAGCAGGCTTAAACGCCCCGGCAATTCACTGAGAAAGTAAACATCGCGGGGAAAGAGATCGATACCGAACAGGGTACGAATGGCGTTCACGAGGGCTGTCATGTTCACAATAATCAGCATCCCCAGCGCGGTGCCAGCGGCAGTGCCAAGGCCGCCCAACAACAGGCCATTGTAGAGAAAGATACGCCGAATCTGCCCCTGCGTGGCGCCCATGGTGCGCAAGATGGCAATATCGGCCAGCTTGTCGTTCACCAGCATCATCTGCCCCGTGATAATATTGAAGGCAGCCACCAGAATGATAAGCGAGAGAATGATGAACATCGCCACGCGCTCGACTTGGAGAGCACGGAAGAACTCGCCATTGCTGACTGTCCACGGTATCAGAGTGATATCGGGAGCGTCGGCAAAACGCTGGGCTACGGCAAAGATGGCGGGGGCCAGGGCTTCAATCTGTTCGGGGTCGGCCAGGCGTAATTCAAGCGCATCGATGCCTTCGCCCCTGCGCAGAAATTCCTGTGCATCGGGGAGCTGCATCAGCACCAAGGCGTTGTCGAACTGCACCATGCCGAGGCTGAACGTACCGCCCACCGGGTAACCCATGGCACGCGGTACAAAGCCAAACGGTGTGCGCGCACCTTCGGGGGCCAGCAGCATGACATCCATACCAGGCAAGACCCCGAGGTTGCTGGCTAACCCCTGCCCGAGCAGCACGGTTTGAAGGGGAATGGCATTGATTTTGCCGTCAGGCCCAAGGGTGCCGTCGGCCACCGCTGGCGGCAACGATGGCACCCCGCGCACATAGGCCCCCGTGGCACGGCCACCTGCGCTCACCAGCACCTGCCCCGCCACATAGGGCGTGGCTTCCACCACCCCGGGGATCCGTAAAAGGGCAGCAGCCAGCGCGTCGGCCTGCTGGGTTTCGAGCCCGGCAATCTCCAGCTGGGCATGCCCGCTCACCCCTAAAATGCGGCTCATCAGCTCGGCCCGAAAGCCGCTCATCACCGCCAACACCACCAGCAAGGCGGCGACGCCAAGGGCGATGCCTAAGACTGAGAAGATAGTGACAGCCTTGGTAAAACCACGGCGGGCGCCCAAGTAACGGCGCACGATTTGGGCGGTGAAGGAGGAAGTCGTCATGGCGAGATAATCTCAATCAACGAGAGAGCAAGAGTAAAGCTTAAAAATACTGGCAACAGGCACGCACGTAACTCTGTCATTCCACTGAAAAGTGGAATCTTGCTGATACAGCCTAGCCTGCCGTAGCAAAATCCTCATTTTCATGAGGATGACAAAAGGGGACGTCTTCAACTGTTCCATCAGAATAGCTCTTCGCGAAGACGGACTTGTGATCATTACCAAGGCCACTGGCCAACTGGCAGTTCCTGCTTGGCGCCAGTTTTACGGTTGGTCCATTCCACCACACCCTTTTCGGCACCCTTGGGGCCAACCACGGCCTGCCATGGGCAGCCGAGCAGGTCGGCGTCGGCAAATTTTTCGCCCGCCGAGGTGTCGCGGTCGTCGTACAGCACGTCAACCTTGGCCTGCTGCAAGGCCGTGTAAAGGCTCTCGGCGGCCTGTGTGGTGGAGGCGTCGCTGGTCTTCAGGTTAATCAGGGTTACCCGAAACGGGGCCACTTCGTCGGGCCAGACCAAGCCTTTGTCGTCGCTTAGAATTTCCGCAATCGTCCCCATCATCCGGCTGGGGCCGATGCCGTAGCAGCCCATAATGGGGTGCTGAGGTTTGCCGTCGCGGTCGGCAAAGGTGAGGCCGCAGGCCTTGCTAAAGCGGGTACCGAGCTTAAAAATGTTCCCGACCTCGATGGCCTTATGCTTCACCAGCTTGGCTTCATCACCTGCCTTGTAGTTGGGTAAGATTCCGGCCAGAGCTTCTTGGTCTTCTATAATTTCGCTGTTGATGCCGAAGCGCTCGGGCACACCCAGCACGTCGGTGTGGCCGGGGATTTCGTAAACAATGTCCTCCCCTGCGTCGGTGAGAGTTTGGAATTCGTGGCTGTATTTGCTAAAAGTTCCGCCACTGGCGTAGGTTATAAAGGTGCGCTCGCCCAAGCCAATGCGGCGATAAATCTTCATATAGGCGGCCATCACACGGTCGTAGAACGTATCAAGGTCTTCCTGCGTAGTATGGAAGCTGTAGAGGTCCTTCATGCGGAACTCCCGGCCCCGCAACAGGCCGCTCTTGGCGCGGGCCTCGTTACGGAACTTGGTCTGAATATGGTAAACAGCCTGTGGTAAGTCGCGGTAACTGTTGATGACCGTGCTGGCCAGGGGCGTGACCACCTCTTCATGGGTGGGGCCGAGGGCCAGGTCGCGGTCGCCTGCGCCTTTCAGCTTAAAGAGTACGTCCACCGCGTCCCAGCGGCCCGTAGTTTCCCATATCTCCCGAGGATGCAGGGCGGGCATCAGGATTTCCTGGCTGCCGATGGCGTTCATTTCCTCACGCACAATCTGCTCAATCTTGGTAAGCACCCTAAGCCCCAACGGCAGGTAACTGTACACCCCCGCCATGACTTGATTGACGTACCCACCCCGCGTTAACAGCTGGGCATTGCGCGAGACTTCTTCCTTCGAAATATCTTTGCGGGTTTTTAAAAACAGTTGACTGCGGCGCATGGGCAATACCTTTTCGCTATATCTTAATGAATAGGCAGTTATGCTGCCTGTTTTGTGCCTGCTTGACAAGCCTCTTCGCACCCTCTATCAGGCAACGGCGTGGCGCCTTAGCTCAGCGGTTAGAGCAGAGGAATCATAATCCTAAGGTCCTGTGTTCAAGTCACAGAGGCGCCACCATGCTTTTCAGAAGGGATCCCCGCGTCCCGCAAGGATGACAAAAGGCAAGGCCATTAACACCCCCGCTGCCTTAAGGTTTATGGTGTGTCTTAAAGTTAAGTGTCGCGGCTATTGCCTCATTATTCATCACCGATATTTCATCTACGCACGAAATTGAGTAAATCTCTTGCGTATTTGCATCATTCACGGCAAGGTTGCGGCATGACAATGCCCGATGTTACAGAAATTTTAAAAGCTCTGATGGTCCAGCGCGCGCTGAATACCAGCGGGTTGGCCCGCCTGACGGGGCTAAATGTGTCGAGCCTCAGCCGTATTCTGAACGGCAAGAGCGCCCCCTCGTTCGACACTATGGCCAAGCTGGCAGACGCCCTCGGGGTTGAGCTTTCGGCCTTTACGCCCCGTGACGCTGCCCAAGGGATTGCTGCCGCCCAAGCGGTGCCGGGCCATACCATGATTCAGGCTGTTTATAGCTTGGAAGACACTGCCTTAAGCCCTTTGCAGGCTGCCCAATTGCTCGAGCAGGCCGCGAACGGTGCCTGGGTAAGCAGCGCCTTTGACCCTCTGGCCGACCCAGATGCCCCGCGCGCCAGTGTGCTGAACTGTCATCAGGTTGGCAGCGGGAGGATGGAGATAACACTTGGATTCCCGCATGCCATGATTGAAAACGGAAGTATTGTGGGGGCACTTTCGGTTGCTGGCAGCGCGCTGACGGGAACGGGTGCACGGCTGCTGGATTTGGGTATCCCGACAGCCCTGCTGCGAACTTACCGAGGGCCACGGCTGGGGTTGCAGGGGATTCGTGACCAATACAGCAAACATGGCCGCCCGCTGTTGGCTGCCACCATTCGGCCCATGGCAGGCTTAAGCCCCCGGCAATACGGGCGGGCAGTGTTTGAAGCCTTGCAAGGGGGTGCCGATTTTACCGCCGATGCCACCTTGCTGCACAGCCTGCCCAACGCCAGCTGGCAAGAACGCGCCCGCTATGCCGCCGAAGCGGTTGGCACAGCCAGCCGTAACACCAACGAGGGCAAGGTGCATCTGCTTAACATTACTGCCAGCACTGTGGCGCAGATGGAAGAACGGGCGTTGTGGGCGCGAGACCTGGATTTAACCATGGTCATGGTTGATGCTGCCGCAATTGGCTGGGCGGGTTTGCAAAGCTTGGCGGCCTTTTGCGCCAAAGAAGATTTGGGGCTGGCAGCGATGGGAGGGCGTTCGCTGTTTGGCGATATGTTAAGCGAGCAGCTTCAGGCCAAATTACTACGGTTGCTGGGGGCCGATATCATCAGCACCGGCAGCCCGTTACGCGGCAACGTAAGCAACCGACGCTACGTCCAGGGCGTTATGGCGGCGCTCCGCGACAAGCAGGTAGCCCAAGCCCCCGAAGGCGGCCACTTTGTCGCGCAGGATTTTGGTACCCTTGGTGCCGCCTTCCCTGCCGTTGGTGGCGGCCATAACCCCTGGCATTTTGCGCGGTTGCTGGATGCGGTGGGGCCGCAAAGCATCTTTCAGTGTGGCAGCAGCATGTTTGGCCACCCGCAAGGCCTGATGGCCGGCGCCACCGCTTGCCGCACCGCCATCGATGCCTTGGTTCAGGCCCGCCATGAAGGCCTAACTTTGGCGGTTGAAGGGCGTAATATTTTGCAGAAGGCGGCACGGTTTTCCGGCGAGTTACGGCTGGCGCTGGAACACTTTCAGGAGGGAAACTTTCTGTTTGGTTTACTGCAACAGGCCCCTGCCCCGTTGAGCGCCACCGTCACGGCCCGTACCGGCCACCCCAGCCCCCCGCTGGCGCCGCGTAATGTGCTCACGCCCTTTCGGCGCCCCAGCCCCGGCGCCGCAACACCCCCCCCAACAGCTGCCCCCCCAACAGCTGATTTACCCGACACACCCGAGGATGACCGTTAATGCGCTTTGAAACCTTCGCTTTCCTGCCGCCGCTTTCTCCCCAGCAGGTGGAAGCCCAACTCATCTATGCCCTGCAGCAAGGCTGGCTGCTGACGCTTGATTACATTGAGGCGCCCTATCAATCGGGGTGGTATTGGTTCCCGTGGGCGATTCCACCGGCGCGCATCAACAGCGCCACCAACCAGAGCGAGCCCCTGACAGCCGGGCATGTAACCGCCCAGATTGAAGCCTGCGCGCGCCGCCACCCCTTTGCTTTCATTCGGCTCAGTGCCTTCAATGCCAAAACTCAGCAGACCGACCTAAGCTTTATTGCCCGCACCCCGCAGGAAGGAAGTTAGTATTTAACTTAATGGTTTGATTTATCTTTTAAGACTAGCGCCGGTTTATCATCTTTTGTGAAGATTATTCTTGCTATTGTGCCCAGAATGTGAGCTTATACTATTGCTTTGGCTGGATTATTATAAGTTTTCTTGCCAAAACGCCGCGCTGAAGCAGATTTGCGCGGCACACCAACGAACGTGAAAAGACCCTCCATGACTACCGAACGCCTCAATGGCACTGTTAAATGGTTCAACCTCCAAAAAGGTTTTGGCTTTATCCAGCCGGATGGCCAAGAAAAAGATATTTTTGTACACATTTCGCAGGTACAAAAATCAGGCCTCAAAGGCTTGAACGAAAACCAGCGCATTAGCTTTGAAATGGTCACCGACCGTATGGGCAAGCAAAGCGCCGGCAACCTGCAAGTGGCTGATGCCTAAATAAACGCGAGGTTTTAAAACCTACGTAAACACAACCGCCGCAAGGCGGTTTTGTTTTATGACATAGAGATAAGCCAACTAAAACTTCCCACAACCTCACCCGACATTCCAGAACGCGGTTGGGGGCCCGAATAATGAACCATTGTTCTCCCCAACCGCGTTCTGGAATGACGGACAATGTGTGCAGCAAGAATTCTTGGGCTTCGCTCTATCTCTTGAGAGATTAGGTAGGCTCGGCCAGATTCACCACCACCATCTGCACATCGTCGTCGGCCTCGAGGGCCTCGATGAACTTCAGGACGGCAGCGGTGTGGTCGTCATCCTTGGCTTGGGTGGTTTGGGTTGGGACATAGGTCAGCTCGGCGTCTTCAGGCTCGCCAAACTTGGCTAACAGCGTTGCTTTAATGGCGGCAAAGTCGTTGGGTGCCGTAACAATGCGATACCCATCGGGGCTGCTTTGCATATCTTCGGCGCCAGCCTCTAGCGCGGCTTCCAATACGGTTTCTTCGGCCCCAATGGTAAGTGGGTAGTCAATCGCTCCGATGCTTTTAAACATCCAGGCCACAGCCCCGTCGGCCCCGACATTGCCACCATACTTCCCAAAAATCGTGCGCAGGCTGGTGATGGTGCGGGTGGGGTTATCGGTCAGGGCCGTTACAATTGCGGCCACGCCACCGGGGCCATAGCCTTCGTAGGTGCGCTCGGCGTAGTCAGCGCCCGCAATTTCGCCAGTTCCGCGTTTGATGGCGCGGTCGATGGTATCCTTATTCAGGTTTTCCTTGCGGGCCTTTTCCACCGCCGTGCGCAGGGCGCTGTTGGTGTTGAGGTCCGCGCCGCCGCCGCTACGGGCTGCAATCATCACGTCGCGGATGAGCTTGGTGGCAACTTTGGATTTTTTCTTATCCTGCGCAGCTTTTCTGTGCATGATGTTTTTAAACTGACTGTGACCGGCCATGTAAAATCCTTAATATTGGCTTTCTTTAGCCAAGACTGCTGAGCTTCGTCAAGAGCCGTTGCATTTGCCGGTCGGGCTGGGTGGAGAGAACCTCGTGGGGCTCAAACCACCGCGCTGACCCAGTACCCAGGGTTTGCGTTGCAAGGAATAGGTACATGATGTCGTAATGCAAATGCGCTGGAACCGGCTGCCCTTCCCGGGTGTGGGGTGGCACATAGTGAACATCCACATCAAACAGCTTGGGGACCAACGTCAGGCTCTCTGCAAAGGGGGCGGAGACCTCTTTGGCCACACGTGCGCGGGCTTTGGTTGGCAGGTCGGGGTTGCCATCGGCATGGTTGCCAAAGAAACTAAGTTCATTCGTAACCGTATGAACGGTGAGCAGTACCCGCTTTTGCGCTTGGTCCCAAACCAAGGCGCTGGCCCCGATATGCCCGAGGGCCTCGT
>JAIXXE010000015.1 GCA_027490875.1 Alphaproteobacteria bacterium | reverse complement strand
GGCTGGGGTGTGGCGTCATATTTTAAGGCAAGCTGCAAACCACGCGCGTCGGCACGGATAATCTCGGTCACCAATTCGGCCTGACTGGTCCCCACCGTCAGCAACGGATTACCGCGTTGCTTTACCACGCCCAATACGGGGAAGAGTTCGCGCCGACTGCTGTTGATAACGGCGGTTTTGCCGTGAGGCAGAAGGTCGGTAAACAGGCGTAGTTTGGCGCGGAAGTATTCTTCCAAGTTGCCATGAAAATCGAGATGGTCTTGGCTAAAGTTGGTGTAGCCAGCGGCGGTTAAGGCCACGCCATCGGCGCGCCGCAATGCTAAGGCGTGAGAGGAAATCTCCATGGCGCAGAGGTCTCGGCCCTCACTGTGCAGCTGCTGCAAAATGGGGTGAAGTTTTAAGGCGGTGGGGCTGGTGAAGCCGGTGTATTCTTCGTCAAAGTCGGTGTCAGTCCGCATCACGCCAAGGGTGCCGATGCTGGCCGACTTATGGCCGCAGGCGGTGGCCAGTTGGCGGGCAAACCACGCCACACTGGTCTTGCCGCTGGTGCCCGTTACCCCTACCAACAACGGTGGTTGTTTTGGCCAACGCTGCTTGGCCCATGCTGGCATTACCGCGCCGGCATCGGGCACGGTGTGCACGCCTTGGGCTTGCGCATCGGTGACAATCAGCCCGGCCCCACGGGCTTGCGCATCGGCAATGACGGCCGCTGTTTTGCTCGGTGCAATGCGGCTATCCCACACCAGCACCTCGCCCGCTTGCAGCGCACGGGTATCGTCGCGCACCGTGCGGGTGCCAATCAGGTTAAGCGCTTGCAGGGTTGCGTCGGTCATGGGGTTTGCTGTTCTTTCGCCTTTTGCCTAATCATGACCAGTGTCGTTGACGGGGTCGTTGCGTACCCCGGCGGCCATGCCGTTACGGGTTCGCATATCGGTGAGGATAGAGGGCGTGTAGGGGTCGCTTTCGGTACGCCTAACACGCTGCAAAATTTGCCGGAATTGCACGACTTCCGGCATATAGGGCGGGAGGCCAACCACTTGGGTTAAATCGCGGAAGAACGCCCCCACGGCGGGTGCCGCAATCCGCCCGCCTGTCTCGTAGCCCTTGACCGGTTCATCGACCATAATCAGCGTCACGTAATCGGGGTTTTTCATCGGGATAGCTGCCACAAAGCTTACCAAGTTCTTATCGCGCAGGTAGCCCCCGCCCGCCGAGATTTTCTCGGCTGTACCCGTCTTGCCGCCAATATCAAACCCTACCAGTTGAGAACTGCGCCCACTGCCATTTAACACCACATCGCGCATTAAGCGGTGAATGCTGTCGAGGATTTGGGTATCGGAAATCACGACACGCGGCACGATGCGCTCGCCGCTGGGTGGCAAACCGCCTTTTAACACACTGGGGGGCATGTAAAGCCCATCGGCCAGCGTGGCGGTGGCACCCACCATGTGCAGCGGGGTCACGCTCATGCCGTGCCCATAGGCAATGGTAAAGGTCTGCACCCGGCCCCAGTTGGTAGGAGCGCGCACCTGCCCCACTTCAGCCAAGCCAGCATACAAGGGTTCCAGCAGCCCTAGTTTCCCCAAAAAATCTTGCTGGGCGCTCGCGCCGCCCATCTCGGCAATTTTGGCTGCCCCGATGTTGGAGGAATAGCGCAGCACTTGCTCGACTGTTAAAATCGCCTTTTTGGCACGGTAATCCTTAATCGTAAAGCGACCGATTTGCAGCGGGAAACGGGCATCAATCAAGGTATCGGGCGTGATGGTACGGTTCACCAACCCCTGCGCGACGGTAAAGAGCTTGAAGGTACTCCCCATCTCGTAGCTGCCTTGCGTCACACGGTTAAAGCGACTGTCGGCACTGGCTTGGCCAAAGTGGTTGGGGTCGAAGTCGGGGAGGCTGACCAGTGCGACAATTTCCCGTGTGGGCAAGCCTGCTTCGGTGCGGGTTTTAAGCACCACGCCCCAGGCGGCCTTGGCCTCGCTCACGCCCATGGCTTCAGCCACGCGTTGCCGCAGGCGCTCTTGCAGACGGACGTCCAAGGCCAGCTGTAGGTCTTCGCCCCGGTTCAAGGTGGTGTTAAAGGCTCGCTCTACGCCAGCCAACCCGTTGTTATCAACATCCACGGCGCCCAACAGATGGGGGGCTAACTGCTGATGCGGATAGACGCGCACAAATTCGCTGCGTAGCTCCAGCCCCGGCAAACCAAGGGCATGCACCCGCGCTGCCTGTTCGGGCGTGAGCCGACGTTTAATCCACACAAAGCGCCGCCGTGGGTCGGTGAGTTGGGTCAGCAGGTTTACGGGGCTGAGACCGGGCAGAATGTCGGGAAGTTTTTCGGCAACTTCTTCGGGGTCGAGAATCTTTTGTGGGTCGGCCGAGAGCGAGTAAACTTCCAGCGTGGCGGCCAGAAGTATGCCGTTGCGGTCATAGATATTCCCCCGCCGCAACGCCTCACGCGGCATTTCGCGCAGGCTGGGGCGTGGTTCCATCGCGGGGGTCAGCGCCACGAACGCCAGACGCCCTGCAACCATCGTAAAGGCAGCCAGAATCAGCAGCATGAGCAGATTCAGCCGCACCAACAGAGCGCCGGCTTCACCAATGCCCAAAGGCCCGCGCGGGTTTTCGGTGGGCAATACGGCCTGAAAGCCCAAGCTGGTTGGCACCTTAATGCGGCGTGCCTGCACCAAAGTACGGCGCGGGGTAAAGGTAGGCATGGCACCTGGCTGACGGTCGGCCAAAAAACCGCCTTGCGGCGCTTTTTTGCGTTTAAACCAGTCCCAAGCCATCAAAAGTATTCTGCCGCTTCTAGGTTAGATTCGGCAAGGGCCGATGGTGCAAAAGCGCCAAAAAACCCGGCGTTGTTACACGCACGGCACGCTGTTAACCTTGGGCTTCGTAGGCGGCAAGGGCTGCCAGGTAGGTTTCCTCGGCCGCACCCAACTGCTGTTGCAGCTTGGCATGCGCCTTGGCTTTGGCAACTGGGGCGGGGCCTTGCTGCGTGGCTTCGGCCATGGCTTGTTCGCTGGTGCGCATCTGCTTGGTAACCCGTTCCAGTTCCTGTTCGGCGGCGCGCATGGCGTCGTAAAGGGGCCCTTGCTTGGGTGGCGCGGCCTTGGCCTTGCCTTCCTTGCGGCGCTCGGCGCGGCGTTGCGCCACAATATGCTGGCGGTAAGCCGCCAGGTCGCCATCAAACGGCAGCACCTGCCCGCCTTCCACCAACCACAGGCGGTCGGCCACGCGCTCCACCATGCTTGGGTCGTGGCTTACCAGTACCACAGCGCCTTCGTACTGGTTCAGGGCCTGCACCAGGGCTTCGCGCGCGTCCATATCCAGGTGGTTGGTCGGCTCATCCAGCAGCAGCAGGTGGGGGCTATCCACCGTCATCAGGGCAAACAACAACCGCGCCTTTTCACCGCCCGAAAGCGTGCCAATGCGGTTATCGCTCAGCGGTTTGCTAAACCCAAACCGCCCAAGTTTGCCGCGTACCTCTGTTTCGCTGCCAGTACCCAAGGCGCGGGCCATGGCTTGGTAGGGCGTTTCGCTCACGTCCAGTTCGTCGGTCTGGTGCTGCGCAAAGTAGCCAACCCGCAGCTTGTTATGGGCACGCACGGTGCCTGCCAGTGGCGCAAGCTTCCCCGCCAGCAGCTTCATCAGCGTACTCTTGCCGTTCCCGTTGGCCCCAAGCAGCGCAATGCGGTCGTCGGGGTCGAGCTGATTGGTCAACTTTTTCAGCACCGGTGCGCCCGCGCTGTAGCCAAGGTCTACGGCCTCAAACGCCAGCATCGGGGGGCTTAAGGGGGCGGGTTGCGGAAAGATAAACTTGACCCCACGGTCGGCCATCACGGCATCCACCACACTCATTTTTTCCAGTGCCTTCAGGCGGCTTTGGGCTTGGCGGGCTTTGCTGGCCTTGGCCTTGAATCTATCGACAAACGCCTGCATATGGGCGCGCTGGGCGGCTTGCTTTTCGTGAAGCTTTTGCTGGTTCATCAAACGCTCGGCGCGTTCACGCTCAAAGGTGTCGTAATTGCCGGTGTAGGCTTGCAGCTGTTGCTTTTCCACATGCAGGATGTGATCAGTGCACTTGTTCAGCAGGTCGCGGTCGTGGCTGATAATCAGCAGCGTTTTCGGGTAGTTGGCCAAGTAGTCTTCCAGCCACATAATGGCTTCCAAATCCAGGTGGTTGGTCGGCTCATCCAGCAGCAAAAAATCGGGCTGCCGGAACAGCGCTCCGGCCAAGGCCACCCGCATTCGCCAGCCGCCACTGAAGCCAGAAATCGGTAGGCTTAACTGATGTTCCTTAAACCCTAACCCAGCCAATACGGCGCTGGCGCGGGCAGGGGCGGCGTAGGCATCAATGTCGTTCAGACGCTCAAAAATCTCGCCTAAGCGGTCGCCGTCGGTTTCGGTTTCGCAGGCGGCCAGCAGTTGGGCGCGCTCGGTATCGGCAGCCAGTACCAAATCCAGCAGAGGGGTGTCATCTTGGGCAATATCTTGCCGCACCATGCCCATACTAAAGCGTTCTGCTAGGCTTACTTCGCCGCTGTCGGCCTGCAGTTCGCCAGCAATGAGCTTAAACAGCGTGCTCTTGCCAGCCCCGTTGGGGCCAACGACGCCAACCTTCCAGCCCGGCTGAATCGAGGCGCTGGCGTTTTCTAAAATCAAGCGCCCAGAGATGCGGTAGGAGAGTTTGGAGATTGAAAGCATGAGGCCTGCCTAACGCAGAACGCGCTCTGGCAGCAAGCAAAATGGGCTAAAAACTAGAATTTATACCCAAGGCTTAGGGCGCCGAAGACCTGTGCCTGCGGCTGACCGAAGTACTCCTTGCTGCGGTACACGGTGGTGTAGCCTACTTGGTAGCCTTGGTACGTCAGCATCACACCCGCTGAAAGGTCGGTCACGAGGTTCTTTTTCCGTACCGATTGGCTTGACTGAAAGCTGTTGCCATCCAGAAAGATATCACGGGCCACAGCGCGGCCTTCGGCCCCCACAAACAGCACCCAGTTAATGCCTTTGGCATTGGTAAAATAGCCAGTCCCTGGCAGGCCCGGCGCAACCCGAATGGGGAGGTCGGCCAACTGGTCGCGGTCGCTGCGCCAGCTTAGAATTGCGCCGGCGGTGGTATGTGTACGCGCGTTGCCAAGGCTTGCGCCCGTGTAGGGCATGGTGCTGATGAGCCCACGGCCCACGGTTATTCCTAGCCGCCTTGGCCAACGGCGTTGCCACGCGGCATTCAGGGTCGGTTCGTCGTCTAGCTGGTATTCCCAGCCGTTGGGTTTTTGGGCGCCTATCAACTCGTGGTAGCGGCCTTGCACCAAGCTGCCCATAGCGCCGGGGCCAACCCAGCCCAGGCTTAGCTCCACGTCATCAACCTGCTGCAGATCGCCACTGCTGACCCCAACCGACCCATACAGATGGGCGGCGTAGGGCCGCGCGGCTGGTTGCGAGGTAAAGGGCTTTAAGTCTCCGGGGGTATAGAGGTTATGGCCAAGGCTATAGACCGGTACGGTGGTGGCGCTCAGGCGCAGCAGCGGCACCCATTCGTCCAGCTGGTGTAACCACGCAGGGGGCGTATTGCCGGCATCCAGCCAGCTGATGCGCAGCCCATTGGTGTAGTTGCTATCGCCCGAGCGGGTATAGGCATCGTTTTCGCTGGTTACGGTGATAATCTGATCGCGCGCCAAAGCTGGCATGGCGGCAAAGGCCAGCCCAATCGTTAACAGCATCATCCTCATCATCACTTAAGGTTTAACTTAGCATGATACGTGTAAGCTATAGGGATTAAATTAAAAAAAACTCCGGCGCCGCGAGGCGCCGGAGGGAACAGGCTGGGCTACGAGCTTAGCGGAGGGTACTCCCGAATCAGGAACTGGTAGATTGACCAGTAGCCCACCAACAGCGCCCGTTCTGCGTGCTCTTCAGGCGTTTCGCCGGTTACGTCTTTCAGCATGACACGGCAGGCTAGCCTTAAGCCGACCGATGCCTCTACCCATCCGGATGGATCTTCGGACCGCATGAAGCCCACAATAAAAGTCCCGAACCCCTTCACCCTTTTTTTAACGGTATCTTCAAGGATGCGCATCAGGCCGAAGACGTCCAAGTGATCAGGCAATGGCTGCTCAGTTACCGGTACCTTGAGGGAGCATTTCTGGAGCTCCCATTCGAGGGCTTTAGTCGTGGGCGGGACAATCAGGCCACTGGCGATTTTCATGATCAGCGGCAAGTTGTAGTCGCTATCGAGCGCCAGTGCCCCAAAGATGCACTCCAAGCAATCGGCATAGAGCTTCAAGGGGCGCATCGAACGGGGCAGCAGGTTTTCCCCTGATTCCTTAAGCATGAGCCGTTCCATGCCTTCATTGAGAAAGCGCGTTGCCAAATGCTGGTTGTTGCCCCAATAGCTCATGAACATGGCGCAATCGCCTACGTTGCCTTGAGACTCTTTGGCATGACGGTAGGCCCAATCCGCAATGCAGAGGTTGACCACGCGGTCACCAAGGAACTCCAGGTTCTGATAAGAGACATCACCATTTGAAGTGACCGTGAGTGCCTGGCGTGCGAGCTTTTTATCGCGAAAATTGTAGGGAAGCATGGCTTCAAGGTCGCTGATTGCGGCCCGCGATGTTTCAGTCGATTTCATGGTTCTCTCCTGAGAAACGAGAATTCTAGGATTTTTATAGTCAATTCCTGCATTCAGAACAATAAAAAACCGCCTTACGGCGGTTTAAAATTCTTTAACAACATCGGTATGTCATCAGCTTGATCGAGGAGTAAACCCTGGCAATGCGCTACTCTCGCGTTGCTTAAGCAAAACTACCATCGCCGCAGGAGGGCTTCACGGCCGTGTTCGAAATGGGAACGGGTTTTAAACCTCCGCCATGGTCACCAGAGAAAACTCCTCAACCAAGCTGATGATGTCTATAAACATAACACTTAACAAAGTTATTCATTGTCATCCCAGAAAGCTATTTTGCTTTTTGGGACCAAGTCTCACAAGGTATGCGATTGGCTGAGCTCTACGCGCTCAGGTAAAATCACAAAACAATCAGTCCATTAGTACCAGTTAGCTTCAAGCATTGCTGCTCTTCCACACCTGGCCTATCAACGTGGTCGTCTGCCACGGACTTAATTGGGAGAACTAGTTTTAACGGAGGCTTCCCACTTAGATGCTTTCAGCGGTTATCCCGTCCACATATAGCTACCCTGCAATGCGGCTGGCGCCACAACAGGTACACCAGAGATGTGTTCGCCCCGGTCCTCTCGTACTAAGGGCAACTCGTCTCAATTCTCCAACACCCACGGTAGATAGGGACCAAACTGTCTCACGACGTTTTGAACCCAACTCACGTACCACTTTAATCGGCGAACAGCCGAACCCTTGGGACCTGCTCCAGCCCCAGGATGTGATGAGTCGACATCGAGGTGCCAAACCGCATCGTCGCTATGGACGCTTGGATGCGATCAGCCTGTTATCCCTAGAGTACCTTTTATCCGTTTGCGATGGCCCTTCCATGCGGAACCACCGGATCACTATGGCCTGGTTTCCCACCTGCTCGGGGTGTCCCCCT
>JAIXXE010000100.1 GCA_027490875.1 Alphaproteobacteria bacterium | reverse complement strand
CCAAGGCGCGATTTCTGCTACGGCAGTCACCCGCTTGGGCGATGATATTGAGCCAAGTGCGGGGCCAACCGAATCGCTGGAAGCTGCACGGCTACGATTGGGACGGTTGGTTGAACCCGCCGCTGGCCCCAACACCTTGGCCAGTCTAACACCTGCACCTGCGGTGAATGTTGGCGCCAGCCTGCAACGCGCCCGCACCCGCACCGACTTGATGAACCTGCGCGAGTACAAGGTGGCTGTGCACGTGGATAACCAAACGCTACCCGATATGCTTAACACCATTATTCAGCGTGCTGAACCCTTTACTGGCCAATGGCAAATCCGTTGGAAGCTGACGCCTGAGAACCAAGACTTGCTGACCGAGCGCTTTAGCCTTGACGCAGAAACGACCTTTGGCGAGTTTGTGAGCTACCTTGCTCAATATCTGCTCAACGATCGAGGGGTCAAACTCAGTTTCTCTCTCTTTGACCACGAGCGGGTTATGCTAGTCTCTGATTAAGATGGCTCTGGTATCGCACCGTACGTGTTTGGCTGCCCTGGTGGCAGCAACCGCATTAACGGGGTGCGGTTGGCTTACCACCACCAAACCACGTGGCCCATTGGCGGTGTTCCAGGCGCCGCAGCGGGGTGACGGCGGCATAGAAATCGCCCGTACCCGTATGTTGCCCGGGGCGCAGCCGCGCTCGGCCGAAGTCGGGCAGGTGGCCGACTGCTATGGCCCGGGGCTTGGGGTGCAGATAGAAACCAGCCGCGGCGTACAGACCCGCTTGTTTGACGCCAATGGCGAACCCTGCGACGCCGCGACCTTGCTGTTTGACGGCAGTCGCCCCACCGGCCAGCGCCAAGCCGACCCCCTCATCAGCATTCGAGTGCACGACAGCTTCGGCACCATTTTGGATGAGCGGCTGGATAGCCCCGCCAGCAGTGCCCGCACACCCATGGGGTCGCTGGCGGCCATCCCCGCCATTACCGTGACCGAAAGCTTGACCGAAGCCCAAGCTGACGCCGCGAGCGGCGACCCACTCAGCGATATTCTCACCCGCTGGCAACGCCACGATGCTGTGCGTGCCGTGGCTGCAGAAAGCCCCTTGGAAGCCGATACTCGTAGCCTCAATCGCATGGTCACCGCCGCCGTAGAACAAAGCAGCGGCGCCGCTGCTGCAAGCTTGGCAGCGCAACTGCGCGACCGCGAACGCCTGCTGGAAGACGAACGGCGGCGCCACGAAAATACGCTGGCCGACTCGGCCCAGAATCGTGCGCTCACGCAGGCGAATCGCGACGCGTGGCAGCAGGAACAGAATCGCCTGCAAAGCGAGCTGGCCACCGCGCAATCGCGGGCCCAGCAGTTCGAGCAATTAGCCAGCCGACTGGAGGAACAGAAGACGCGTCAGGAAGCGGCCATGGGCGAACGGATTGCCACCCTTTCCGGCAGTTTGCAGTTGGCCGAAAAACAAGCCGAGAGCAACCGTCGGGATTTAATCTTGGAAGCGGCTGCCAAGGTGGCTGAAGCCCAAGCCCTGGCTACCGCCGCGCGCCTGGATACCCAAAATGACCAGTTAGCGGAAGCCACCCGCCTGCACGCCCAGGCCAATGCCTTGATGGATGAAGTTCTGCTGGCGCGCCAAGACAGGCTGGAGCCTAAGGCTGGCCCTGCGGCCACCGCCGACTTGCCGTTGACCGAGGCGCCGGTGGTGCTAGAGGCCCGCGAACGTACGCTGCCCGATATTCTGACCGAAGTGTTGCAGCAGGCTGCGCCGCATAGTGGGGCTTGGCGGGCTGAATGGCAGTTGGGGAAACAGGGTCAAAAGCTGCTGCAGGAGCGCTGGAGCCTCACGGCTGAAGCGACAGTTGGAGAAATTTTAACGCAGCTAAACCTTCAGGTGCAGCAGGTTCATGGGCTACGGCTCGCCTTTACGCCCTTTAACCAGACGCGGGTGCTGGTGGTGACCGAACAAGGTGCCAAGCAGGGTGGTGTTGTGCAAGCTACGCCGGTTGGGGCGCCAGCCTCCGCGCCAGCTTCGGCGCCCGCTACGGGCAAACGCTAGAGGGCCCCCAGCCTTTGCTGAAAGATCTGGGCGCTTCCGGAAGCTAGGCGCTGGGTGGGTAGCTCCAGAGCTTTTCCAGATTATACAGGCTGCGCTTTTCTGGCGTAAACAGGTGCACCACCACGCTGCCGAGGTCTATCACCACCCACTCGCTGCCCTGCAGACCTTCGGTGCTTAGGTTTTCATGAGTAAAAGCTTCCTGCACGGCGTCGCCCAGTGCCCCAACATGGCGGCTGCTGGTGCCGCTGGCGATGACCAGAAAGTCGGTAAAGCTGCTGGTACGGCTGATATTAAGAATGAGTGGATCGTTTGCCTTATGATCTTCCAGGATATGGAGAACGGCTTGAGCCAAGGTCGCTGAAGGAGGGCTCCCGGCGGGGGAGGGGTTGGGCACCCAACGCGGTGCGGCGCTGCTCAGGCGTGTCAGAGATGTATCCTTTGACCAAGGTTGAAGGGGAGCGATGGAGAAGGGGCCATCATCTGCATTCTTATAGATTTCGGCACAAGCCGCAAGCCCCCCGCCCTGACACCCCCCGGGGGGCCGTTAGGGGTGTGGCGCCCTTGAAACAATTTGCGAAACATTCTGCTGCTAAGCGGGGCGTCAGCTGTGGGTTAAAAAGCACCTCTCTTACTCTTGTGGGGCCTTGGGTTTGTGGGTAGGGTGGCCCTAATACATTCAAGAAAAGGCGATACCATGCACCTCGTTCGGGCTCTGATGACCACGGCACTTCTCACGCTCCCTGTGTTGGCACAGGCTCAGGGCCGGGTGGTCGACCCAGCGGTTTACGAAAAGCTGGATGTGTTTGCCCATGTGCTTGAGAAAATCCGGACCAGCTATGTGGAATCGGTCACTGAGACCACCGTGATTGAGCATGCGATTAACGGCATGTTGACCAGTCTCGACCCCCACAGCGCCTATATGAACAAGGATGACTTTCAGGAGCTGAAACAAAGCACCCAAGGCGAGTTTGGCGGCCTGGGAATTGAAGTGACCATGGAAGGCGGCCTGGTGAAGGTCGTCAGCCCGATTGAAGATACGCCCGCAGCGGCGGCGGGGTTGATGAGTGGTGACCTGATTATCCGGATTGGCCCGCGCGATGTACAGGGCCTGACCCTTAAGGATGCGGTAGACATGATGCGCGGCAAGCCGGGCTCTAGTGTGCGCCTGCTGATTCTGCGCGAAGATGAAAAGCGGACCTTCCCCGTGACGATTACCCGCGCGGTGATTCAGGTTAAGCCGGTAAAGAGCCGCCTGCTGGAACCGGGCCTTGGGCAATTACGGATTTCTACCTTTAACGATTTTACCGAGAGCACGCTGCTCGATCACCTCAAGACGCTGGAAACCCAAAACAAGGGGCCACTCAAGGGACTGATTCTGGATTTACG
Source organism: Alphaproteobacteria bacterium (assembly GCA_027490875.1). Taxonomy (GTDB): domain Bacteria; phylum Pseudomonadota; class Alphaproteobacteria; order UBA2136; family UBA6156; genus JADCGN01. The sequence continues at coordinate 9,751 of JAIXXE010000100.1, read as the reverse complement.
CAACAACCCGGGCGGCCTGCTGCAACAGGCGATTGAGGTCTCGGACGACTTTTTGGATGAAGGCGAGATTGTCTCCACACGTGGCCGTATTGCGGGGCAAGACACGCGCTATACCGCCCGTGATGGCGATATTATGAAGGGCAAGCCCATCGTGGTGCTTATCAATGGGGGCAGTGCCAGCGCGGCCGAAATTGTGGCTGGTGCCTTGCAAGACCACCGCCGTGCCGTGGTGCTGGGCACCAAGAGCTTTGGCAAGGGCAGTGTTCAGACAATTTTTGAACTGCCAGGCGATACCGGCATGCGCCTGACCACTGCGCTTTACTATACCCCAAGCGGCACCAGCATTCAGGCCCACGGGATTGTGCCGGATTTGGTGGTAAAACCGCTCAAAACGCCCGAGCAGGAACGCATGCAGCTGGAAGATGAAGACTTCCCCAGCGAAGCAACCCTGAAAGGACACTTGGATGTTGCGGTCACCGCGGCAGTCTCCGATACCCGACCCAAGCGGACTGATGTGCCCGCCAGCATCTATGCTGCGTTCAAGCAACCTGCGCCATCCAATACCCTGGCAGGGCTGGACGGCAAACCCGATGCCCAGCTGGACCGCGCCTTGAAGGTGTTACAAACCTTGGTTGCCGAACCAGCGCCCGTCGTAAAGTAGTCGGCCTAACCCATGGCAGCGCAGGGGCCCGGACCAATTCCGCCATGGGGTTGGATGGTGTTTGGCGCGGTGGCGGCAGCGGCGCTGGTGTCGCTGTTGGCGGCACTTTGGCTGCGCCTGCCCGAACCCGTGCGGCGTCAAGCCAGCACCACGCCCCTCGTGGCGCCCAATACCATATTGCCGCTGGATTTACCTTATTTGCCGATGCCGGTGAGCCCTACCGAAACGCCGCCAGCGAACGAGCCAGCCCCACCCGTTGAGCTGCCCCCGCTGACGCCCGTGGTTGGGCCCGTGGTTGGGCCAGGCCCTGCGGACGCTGTAACGCCCACGGCCCTTTACCCGCAAGGTGCAGGCAGGTTGGCCTTGGTGATTGATGATATGGGTATGGAGCCAACTCTGTCGGCACGGGCAATTCAAAGTCTTCCAGCCCCCGTTACGCTGGCCTTTATGGTGGAAGCCCCCGCCACCCACGCGTTGGCTGTTCAGGCGAAATCGAAGGGTCATAGCCTGATTGTGCATATACCCATGGAGCCGCAGCCGCACGCGGAAGGGACTCCAGCCCTAGGCCCATTGGGGCTGCAGGTGGGGATGAGTTCGGCCACCATCGTTGCGCAGGTGCGTGCCAATCTGGCGCCGCTGGCAGGTTTGGCAGAGGGCGCCAACAACCACATGGGCAGCCGCTTCACCCAGTGGGAAGCGGGGATGCGGGACGTGCTGGCCGAAGTGGCCGCCCAAGGGTTTTATTTTCTGGATTCGCGCACGGCCGCCCCCACGGCCACCCGTGCTGCTGCAAAAGGCCTAGGCCTTGGCTTGGCAGCGCGTGATGTCTTCCTCGACCACGCCCCGACCGAAGCTGCTGTGCGAGCGCAGTTACAGTATGCCGTTCGGCTGGCACAAAAACGTGGTGTGGGCGGTATACCTGTGGTGGTGATTGGCCACCCGTTGCCCGCAACACTGGCCGTGTTGGAACGCGACCTGCCGTTGCTGCAGCAGGCTGGAATTACACTGGTACCGTTGCGTACAGCCGTGCGTGACGAGTAATCCATACAGTTAAAAGGTGTACAAAGGTCGTGTCACCGCATCACGTAAGTATATGTATACTTAGTATGCATTTTTTATCTGATTGAATCCGTAGCCACCGTGCCAATTTGTTTGCCTTTTTGGCTTGCGCACACTACACTTAATCCATGAACAGCTTTCGCCCCGCCAAACAGCGGGCGCGGCACCGGCGGCAGCGCAGGGCTTACGGCAATCCGCCAAGCCCAGACGCACCGCCCACTCGGGCAGGGGAACCCACCCGATCTGACCCAGCACCAGCCCGTGCTGGGCCGCCCGCCCAGCCACCTCGTCCCGCCATGGGTTCACCTGTGGCTGCTTCGGCTGTGGCCGAAGGGAGCGTTGGTGCGAAGCTTAGGCGGAATGTTGGGCTGGTGGTGCGTAATGGCCAAGGCAAAGTATTAGCAGGCCTGCGCGCCCACGCCAGTGGCGACAAGGCTTGGCAGCTGCCGCAAGGCGGGATTGAAGGCCGTGAGCGACCCGCCACCGCCGCCTACCGCGAGCTGCGTGAGGAAACGGGCATCGACCCACGGGCCGTTAAGCTGTTGCGCGAGCATGGGCCGTGGCTGGACTACTATCTGCCGCCAGCCATTACCACCGGGCGCAGGTTTGTGGGGCAGACACAAAAGTGGTTTCTGTTTGATTACCTTGAGCCCGGCTTGCCCAATCTGGCCAAGGCGACCGACCACGAGTTCGAGCAGTTGGCCTGGGTAGAGTTTGACTGGCTGATTGCCCATGTCATCGACTTCCGCAAGCCGGTGTATAAGGCGGTTAAAAAAGCCTTTAACCTCTAGCGCACTTGTTATGCCTGCGCTTCGCCTCATTCTGGCCGACCAGTTAACCGCCACGCTTCCCCTTATAACCACGGCGGCACCCGATGACGTGTTGCTGCTGGCAGAGGTGCAAGAAGAGGCTACCTACGTCCCGCATCACCCCCAAAAGATTGCTTTTTTATTTGCTGCCATGCGCCACTTTGCGGCAGAGCTACAGGCGGCGGGTAAGGCCGTGCGCTACGTAAAGCTGGATGACCCTGCCAACAGCGGCAGCTTTGACGGCGAAGTAGCCCGCGCGGTGCGGGAGCTTGATGCCACACGCGTGGTTGTGACCGAACCCGGCGAATGGCGGGTGCTGGAAGTGTTCAAGCAGTGGCAGACCAGTTTGGGCGTGCCGGTCGAGATTCTGCCCGACACGCGTTTTTTTGCCAGCCATGCCGAGTTTAAGACCCATGCCACAGGCCGCAAGCAGCTGCGGATGGAGTTTTTCTATCGGGAACTGCGCCGCAAAACCGGCCTGCTGATGGACGGCGAAGACCCCGAAGGTGGCCAATGGAATTACGATGCCGACAACCGCAGCGCCTACGACGGGGCCGTACCGCCGCCCGCCATTCCCATCAGCCAACCCGACGCGACGACCAAGGAGGTGCTGGCCTTGGTGGCCGCACGGTTTGGCCACCATTTTGGGCGGCTGGAGGGCTTTCGGTACGGCGTGACCCGGGCCGAGGCGTTGGAGCATCTGTCCCACTTTTTACAGCACCGCTTGCCCTACTTTGGGCGCTATCAAGATGCCATGGTGCAGGGCCAGCCTTACCTGTTCCACTCACTCATTTCCATGTACCTGAACTGCGGCCTGTTGGTGGCCGAGGAAGTCTGTTGGGCAGCCGAAGCCGCCTACCGTGCCGGCGAAGCACCCTTGGCGGCGGTGGAAGGGTTTGTGCGCCAAGTGTTAGGTTGGCGCGAGTACGTGCGGGGTATCTATTGGCTGCATATGCCGCACTACGCCACGCGGAATTCGCTCGCCGCCACCACGCCGTTGCCCGCATGGTTCTGGAGTGGTGACACGCGCATGAATTGTCTGCATCAGGCGATTACCGAAACCCGCGATAATGCCTACGCCCACCACATTCAGCGCCTCATGGTGATTGGTAACTTTGCGTTGTTGGCGGGGCTGGATGTTGAAGAAGTCTGCCGCTGGTATCTCCTGGTTTATATTGATGCCTACGAGTGGGTAGAATTGCCCAACACGCTGGGTATGGCCCTGTTTGGCGACGGTGGCGTGATGGCCAGCAAGCCCTATGCTGCCAGTGGTGCTTACATTAACAAAATGAGCAACTATTGCGGAACATGCGCCTACGATGTAGCCCTCAAGGAAGGGCCTAAGGCCTGCCCATTTAACCGCCTGTACTGGGGTTTTTTAATGCGTCATGAAGGTACGCTGCGTGGCAACCCCCGTTTGGCTTACCCCTACGCCACGTTAGGGAAGTTCACCCCCGAAAAGCGCGCACGCTTGGCCACTGAAGCTCGCGTGGTGATTGAACATCTGCCAACGTTGTAAGACCTTTTATCAGCCTTACATAGGTCTGTTTCTGGGGTATTTTCGCCTTGCTTGGCGTAGGCAGTCCGCTAAGGTGAAGGGGTAATAAAGGAACTTTACTCATGACACTGCAAAAACTCGTTTTCGCCGCGCTGGCCTTTGCCAGCGTTAGTACTGCGGCCTTGGCCGAAGCCACCTACACGGTTGGCAGCGCCATCCCTGCCACTTTGGCCGTGACCGACCAAACCGGCAAGGCCCACACCTTTGGCGATTTTAGAGGCAAGAACGTGGTGCTGGAATGGACCAACTACCAATGCCCATTCGTACGGAAGTTCTATGATGCTGGCGCGATGCAGGCCCAGCAGGCAGCCGCGGTGAAGGACGGCACAGTTTGGTTGTCGGTCATTTCCTCGGCAGCCGGCAAGCAGGGGCACTTACAACCTGCCGAAGCAGCAGCGGCTGTGGCCAAGCAGGGCTTTAAGGGTACAGCGGTGATTTTGGATGACCAAGGCTCCTTGGGCAAAGCGTTCGGCGCCACGGCCACGCCGCATATGTTTGTGATTAACAGCAGCGGCACGCTGGTGTATGGTGGCGCGATTGATAGCATCCCCAGTTTTAACAAGGATGATATTGCCGGTGCCACCAACTACGTGCAAGCGGCCCTTACCGAACTGGCCGCGAACAAGCCAGTCGCCACCCCTACCACCAAGGCCTATGGTTGCAGCGTAAAATACTAAGCCAGCTGTTAAAAAAAGAGCTGCTGCGGCAGCTCTTTTTTGTTAGTCTGGTCGTATGGATTTGCTGCTGACAGGAATGGTGTGTTTGGGGTTAGGGCTCGGCCTAGGGTTTGCGGCGGCGTGGTGGTTAAGCCAACAACGGTTGGCTGTGCTGCAGGGGGCCGAAGCCCAACTTAAGCAGGCCTTTACCGCCCTGGCCGCCGAGGCCCTGCAAGCCAACAGCAGCCAACTGATTGAACACACCAAAGCCCAACTGGCGGTACAGCAGAAAGAAGGGGAAGGGGTGTTTGCCCAACGTAGCCAGCAGGTTACGGCCACCTTAGGCCAGCTTAAAGAACAGCTGGGAGAAAAGTTAGGTCAGGTGCAAGGTCGCATCGAAGTGATGGAAAAAGAACGCGCGCAACAGTACCAAACGCTCGATACCCGTTTAAGCGAAGCCAGCAAAGTGATTGGTAGCCTGCAACAGACCACGGGCAGCCTTAGGGAAGCTTTAACCAACAGCCGGGTGCGTGGCCAGTGGGGCGAGCGTATGGCCGCTGATGTGCTGCGATTGGCGGGCCTGCAAGAAGGCTTGAACTACACCATGCAGCACCAGCTGGATGATGGCAGTAAGCCCGACTTTACCTTTCCGTTGCTGAGTGGCCGGGTGCTGCATATGGATGTCAAGTTTCCGCTTGATGGCTATTTGACGTACCTGAACAGTGCAGACGAAGCCGCCCGCACTGCCGCCCTGAAAGGCTTTGTACAGGCCACCCGTGGGCACCTGAAAACCACCGGTGCGCGTAGCTATCGCCACGATACCAATGGGCTGGACTATGTGTTGGTGTTCATCCCAAACGAGCAAGTCTACGCGACGCTGTTTGAATACGACCCCCAGCTGCTGGACTATGCCCTGAGCCAAAAGATTATTCTCTGTTCTCCCACCACTTTGCTGGCGGTATTGGCGCTCATTCGTCAGGCCGAAGCTGCCTTTAAGCTGGAAGCCCAATTTGCTGCCTTGGCTGCCGACCTGGCAGGGTTTAAGGGCCAATGGGAGAAGTTCATTGGCGCCCATGATGACGTTAAAAAAGCTTTTGACCGCGTTAGTAAAACCTTTGATGACCTTTTGGGCGTCCGCACACGCCAGCTAGAAAAGGCAGTGGATAAACTGCTGCCGGGCGGGGTTGATCAGGCAACCCAGCCGTTGGCAGGGGCGGTGCCGCCGCGTTTGGAACTGAACTGAATCCGGCGCGGCGGCACCATGCCGTGGGGTTGGCATATCAGCAAGCGTAAGGCGGCAGTGGCCCATGGCCCGGGCCAACTGGTGCCACCCAATAAGGCCTTTTGTTGAACCTGCCAGCCTGCGTCGTAAAGGTCGCGCTGCCAGCGGCCATAGCTGCGGCGGTTGGCCCAAGAGGGTTGCCGCAACCCTATCAAGCCGCCGCGTGGTATCAGCATGAGTAACGGTGCTTGGGGGGCTAACAACGGCGGCAGCTGGGCTAACAACGTAGGCCACGGCAGCGTAGCTTGGCCGCAGGCCAGCACCAACAGCCCTTGCAGCGCGGCACCGGCCGGGGGTGTTGGTTCGGCTGGGTCATGCCAACTGGGCAAGGTGGTCACGGGCATCACCCATTGGGTAGGCCGGCAGGCAGGCACCACCCACAGCCCTACGCGGCCCGCTGGTAAGTGCGGGGTGACGCTCTGCCACAGGCGGTCTTGCCAATCCATACCTGTACGCTAGCCGAGGACGGGTGGTTCGGCTAGAGTTTACGCTATGTTGCATGTCTCGATGCTCGACCTTCACCCGCAAACCCCCAGCTACCTGCTGGTGTGCCCGCAAACCTATCACCGCACCGTGCTAGACCCCATCGGGGTAGCCGCTCCGTTGCAGGCGTTGGGTAACGACCCCCTCGATTTAATTCTGCTCACCACACCGACCGAGTACACGCTGGCGGCGGCCGAACTGCTGCACGCCCGCACAGGCGCCCCAATTCTGGCCGGCGAAAACCTGCGCGAAACGCGCTTACCCGTGGCACGCTACCTAGGCCCCGGCGAGATTGTTGGCCTTGGCCCACTGGCCCAAACCCTGTGGTTGCCGGAAGGCGGCATTACCGCCTATGCGCTGGGGATGGACGAAGTGGTGTTCACAGGGCCGCTGTTTGCCACGGGGGTAGCGCGGCACCGCGCCAACGCCACCGCACTGGCGGCGCTGGAGTCACTCCCCGCTGAAACCGCCGTGCTTGGAGGCGGGGCGCATAACCTCCCCTTGGGCGAACTGCTACGCGCGGTTGGCGCCAGCTAAAACTTAAGGCGTGGGCGCTACTCGGTGGGCGGGAGGGGCCAGCGGGCCTGTAGGGCTTCGCCTTGACCGACCACAATCAGGCTCATGGTTTCAGGTGTTAACAGCTGTTGGGCCATGCGCTGAATATCGGCAAACTTGACCTGCGCCAAACGCTTGGGCCATGTTTCAAGGTAATCCATCCCCAAGCCTTCGCTCTGCATCAGGCTCATCATCCCCAGCAGTTTGGCATTGCTATCGAGCCGCAGCGGCCAGCTGTCGATGAGAAAGGCTTGCGCATCGGCAAACTCCTCGGCTGATACCGGAACGGTACGAATTTTTGTAATATTCTCGTCAATCAAACTTAAAGCCTTGGCCACTTTGGTGGCATCGGTTGCGAATGAGAGCACATAGTAACCACCGCCGGGCAGGGGTGTGTTACGGCTACGGATATCGTAAACCAAGCCGTGCTTTTCCCGCACATCCAACCCAAGACGGCTGGTCAGAACCCCGCCGCCAAAGATTTCGTTCATCAGCATCATGGCAGGGTAGTCGGGGTGGCTGCGCGCCATGCCTTGCCACCCAAGCAGCACGGTACCTTGGGGCACTGCCAGCGTCTTGGTTACCTTAACAGGCGTGCCAACCACCGGCTTGCTTAGTTCGGCCCCACGGCGCCCCGCACCCTTGGGCAGGTCGGCCAGGGCGCTATCGAGCAGGGGGCCTAGGGTGGCGATGTCGCTGTCGCCCACCACCGAAATCACCACGTTGCTGCGCGTGAGGTTTGCCAAATGCCAAGCCTGCACATCCTTGCGGCCGATGGCGGCCAGTGTGGCGGCGGTGCCGTCGCCATCGTTGGCCCACGGCTGGTTGCCAAACAGTGCAGGGCGCAGGGCGCGGCCTGCCAAGGCGGCTGGGTCTTCCTCGATGTGCTTGAGGTTGGCCTGTAGCTGGTTACGGATGCGGCCAAGGGCTTCGTCATCGAAGCGTGGCTCGCGTGCGGCCAGGCCTAGCAACTCAAACGCGCGGTCCTGATGTTGGGTCAGCGTAGTCAGGTTCAAACTCAGGTTTAGGGTATCGGCACTGGCCCCAAAACGGGCGCCGATGGCTTCCAGCTCTTCTTTAAAGGCGGTAGCTTGGTAAGGCCCCGCGCCTTCATCGAGCAGGCTGGCGGTAAACTGGGCGAGCCCTTCCTTGCCAGCGGGTTCAAAGGCGCTGCCAGCGCGAAAGTTTAACTCTACGCTTAACATCGGCAGATTGCGGCTGGCCAAAAACCATACTTTTAGGCCTCCCGGCGTGGTGAATTCCTGAATTTTGGCGGCGGCGTGAGGCTGAGACATGGTGGCAAGGCTTCCAAACACAAAGACCATCAGGGCAGCGAGCAGATGCATCGGGCAGAGGCTCTCCTGTTGATGGGGTTGAATGATAACGGTGTGGACGCTACGCTAAAGCCAACGATAAAAAGGAGCAAGGCTAAAATGCTGCTTGGGGTGCTGGAGCGCTGGTATGTGAACGGGTGGTTCCGCGGAGCCGTGCAGCGGCCGCTGGAAATGAGGGTGCTGGAGCGGCTTTACCCTCTGCCGCATGGCGCCTATTTGCTGGATATCGGCTGCGGCGATGGCCGTGGGCTGTTGGCTTTGGCACGCCGCATCGCCCCCCGCGCGTTGGTGGGGATTGATGTTGATGCCGCCCAGTTGGCCAAGGCCCGCACCCTGCTGGAACCGATGGGCTTGCCCATCCAGCTGCATCAGGCCAGTGCCGAAAGCTTACCCCTGCCTGCCCAAACCTACGATGTGGTGACCAGCTTTGGGTGTTTGCATCACGTACCGGCGTGGCAAAATGCGGTGGCCGAGGTTGCGCGTGTGCTCCGGCATGGTGGTATCTTTTACGGCCTCGAGTTCTACGCCCCTTTGCTGCAGGCCCCTTTGGTACGTCAACTGCTGCCCCATCCGCCCGGTCGCTTTACCCATGCCGATTTTATCAAGAGTTTAGAGCAGGCAGGTCTGGTGGTACTGAAACAGATTAATCTGGCTGGTTTGGCGGGGTTGGTCGTAGCCCGCCGCGTGGCAGGCGGTAGCTACGATTAACCCACTCAGCAGGCTTTATAGCTCTAATGTCGGTTCTAATGCCCGCCCAAGCCCACCGCCAATGCGCCGAGTAACAGGCCGAGGCCTGCCCAGAGGTTCTCCTGCGCGCCATAACGCACCCGCGCATGCAGGGCCAACCAGAGTGCTGAAAGCATGGTAACAGCTGCCACATAGCCCGGATTAGGCGCCAACGCCAAGGTGATGAGCAGCAGTGTCAGCGAGCCCAACAGCAACACCCCAAAGAGCGCGCTCTTGGTAAGCTCGGCCCAGTTAGGGGTGCGCCAGCCTTGCAGTAATAGGCCGCCCAATGCCCCCACCGTGCTGGTGGTGAACAGAAACGCCACGGCACTGCCCGCAATGGCCTCCACACTGCCGCTTGGGGGTGGTAAGGTGGCCTTGGCGACCACATCGCCCAGCGCAAACAGCAGCGCGACGGGCACAATGGCAGTGAGAGCGGCCAGACTGCTGTCGGAGGTGCGCAGGAACGCCAAGGCGCCCGCGCACAGGCTAAACCCACCCAACAGCAGTGGCAGCCGCCAAGGCTCCAGCCACAGCGGCAAGAGTGATAGGGGGTCGAGCATTGCCCACAGCATGAAGGCCAGCAGCATTTTTAACGGCACATACAATGCGGCCAAGCGGGCCCCAT
>JAIXXE010000011.1 GCA_027490875.1 Alphaproteobacteria bacterium | reverse complement strand
GTTTCCCTACCTGCCGCCAGCATTCCGGCCTATCTGGAGGCCCACGGTCACACGCCGCTGCCGCCTTACATTAAGGCCGAGGATACACCGGCAATCCGCGCCCGTTACCAGAATGTTTACGCCTCGGCCACCCATCAGGGCAGCGTGGCGGCCCCCACCGCAGGGCTGCATTTTACCCCAGAACTGCTGGCAACGCTGGCGGCGCAAGGGGTTGAACGGGCCGAGGTGGTGCTGCATGTGGGGGCGGGCACCTTTATGAACCCCACGCCCGAGCAAATTGCCAAGGGCGAGCTACACGCCGAGTGGGCGCATCTGCCCGCTGCCACCGCGCAGGCCATTCTGGCCGCGCAGGCGCGGGGGAATCGCGTGGTAGCGGTTGGCACTACGGCGCTGCGCACGCTGGAAACGTGGGGCAAGCTTGGCTGCCCTGCTGCTGGCTTTACCGATGACACCACGCTGTTCATTCAGCCGGGGTTTGCGTTTAAAGTGGCCACGCATCTGCTCACCAACTTCCATCTGCCCGGCAGCAGTTTGCTGATGCTGGTGGCGGCGTTTATTGGTGAGGCAGCCCTGCCCAAACTCTACGCCCACGCCATTGCCAACCGCTACCGCTTTTACAGCTTTGGCGATAGCAGCCTGTTGACACGAAAAGTTTAGGGCCATACAGCAACTTTACCTGATGCGTAGAGAGAGGAGCATCCTTGCCCCTCTCTACTTTTTTGTATAAAGGCTTCGTATGCCCCTCACATTCGACCTCCTCAAAACCCACGGTCAGGCGCGGCGTGGGCGGCTTACCACCGCCCATGGTGTGATTGAAACCCCCATCTTCATGCCGGTTGGAACGGTGGGAACCGTTAAGGCTATACGGCCCGACCTGCTGAAATCTGAACTAAATGCCCAAATTATTTTGGGCAACACCTACCATCTGTTCCTGCGCCCGGGGCATGAGCGCGTACAGGCTGCGGGGGGCCTGCAACGGTTCATGAATTGGGATGGGCCAATCCTGACCGACAGCGGCGGCTTCCAGGTCTTTTCCCTTTCCAAGCTGCGCAAGATGACGGAAGAGGGAGTGGAGTTTGCCTCGCCCTACGATGGCAGCAAGCATTTTATTACGCCGGAACTTTCCACCCAGATTCAACACGCGCTTAATGCCAACATTACCATGGCGTTTGATGAATGCACGCCCTTCCCCTGCACCGAGGCCGAGGCCCGCACCAGCATGGAGCTTTCCATGCGTTGGGCGGCCCGCAGCCGCGCCGCCTTTGTGCCGCGCGCGGGGTTTGGCCAGTTCGGCATCCAGCAGGGCAGCCTGTTCCCCGCCCTGCGCGCCGAAAGCACCCAGCGGCTGACCGAGATTGGTTTTGACGGCTACGCCATTGGCGGGCTGGCGGTTGGCGAAACCAGTGAAGAGCTGCACCATGCCATCCCGATGGCAGCCAGCCTGCTACCAGCCGACCGACCACGCTACCTGATGGGTGTGGGCTACCCAAGCGACCTGATTAAGGCCGTGCTGGCAGGCGTGGATATGTTTGATTGCGTGCTGCCCACCCGCAATGCGCGCAATGGCATGGCGTTTATTAAGTCGGCCGAATTGGGCGGCGTGCTGAAAATTGGCCACGCGGCCTACAAGGCCGATGACGGCCCGCTGGACCCCACCTGCAGCTGCCACACCTGCCAAAACTATTCACGCAGCTACCTGCACCATCTGCATAAGGAAGATGAAATTCTGGGGCACATGCTGCTCACCCACCATAACCTGCATTTTTACCTGAACCTGATGCAAACCCTGCGCGACGCCATTGAAGCTGGAACCATCGAGACCGTGGCCAAAGACCTACTGGCCTGCGTGCGGTAAGGGTACGTTCAAACAGTTGTGGCCGCCCTTTCAGGCGGCCACAATGTTTAACGATTACCGAAACAAATCAGGCCGATGGGCCTTGAGTTTCGCAAGCATGGCGGCAGGATTGCTGCTGTTGGCAATCCGTACGTCATACCAACCGCGACCGTGGTGCATAGAGGGGAACTTACGTTCTTCCTCTACCAACGGTACGCCGGGGCGCTCAATCCATACCAACGCTACCTGCCATCCCTGCGCTTGCAACCCATGGCGCCAGAGGTTGAGGTACCTTCGCCAGCGTCCGCCCGTGATGATGACGTTCGGGCCCATCTGGCGAATCAGGTCAATGTAACGGCGGCTCGCCCGCACGGGTGGGGTGTTACGAATGCGGGCACCCATCCAGTTGCGGTAGTTGCTGCCATGAAGGCACTGCAAAGGCTCTTCCTTCAATTCACCGTGCATGACGGCCCTGATGAAGGGTTCGGGGTGCCCCGCAGTACGAAGAATTGTCGCAAACTCGTCGCGAAGATACTCTACCGGATGGTAGAGTTGGTAGGCCGCTTGCGGGAACAGACGCTGGCTTTCGGCCATCATCAGTTCAGCCAAGGTATCCTTGCCATGCCCTGCACGGCCGCACAGAATAACAACGCGCTTCATGGTGAAGCTCCTTGTATGAGGGAAACGTATGAGAGAAACGGGTATCTAAGTTTAAGTATACATTAAAAGAATGACCTTGTCAAGGCAGACTGAAGATTCTCTGCAAGAGCTACTTAAACCAGTTTATCCGCCATTGTTTGCCTAAAGGGTTGGTAAAACTTACAGCAAACGGCATGGCTGTGAGGCCCGGCAAGGTGCTAGAAGCCAAGGTGATTACCTGTACATCCTGAACGACAGCAGCATCATCGAGCAATTCGGCACGCAGCATGGGCAGGTTGACCGTGGTGGAAAGGCTGTTGGCCACCATGCCTTGTATCGTTAGCAAGGGGGTTTCGCCCTCACGCACCAGCATGGCCGATACATCCCCCAGCACCACCCCATGGGGTGGTGCCGTAGCCTGCAGGGGTGGCCTGGCCATAACAGCGGGCGCTGGCGGAGCGGGCGGTAACGGGGCTGACGGCCTTAACTGGAACCACAGCACCACGCCACCCGCGATGGCCCCACACAGGGTTAGCACCAGGGCCAAGGTCAACCACTTTTGCTCGCCTACCACATAATCCAGCCACAATACCTGCCACCAGGGGCGCGTAAGGTCCTCGAGCCCCGGGGCTTCCAGCCCAACAGGTGCGGGGGGCTCTTCAATCCCACTTTCAGGCACAGCGGCGACCACCGGTGCTTCTGGCGCGGGCGTGGGTACCGCCTCTGTTGGAAGGGCAGGCGCTGCTGGAGAGGGTTCGGGTTGGGCGGCAGGGGCAGCTTCCGTGGGTATTGCTGCGTGGTCGGAGCTGGGGGTGGGGTGCATCACCCGCCAAACATGCCCACATTGTGCGCACTTCAAGGAACGCCCCTTGGGGCCCAACTTGGCCAGCGGCACCTGATAGGTTGCCCCGCATTGCGGGCAACCAGCCGTGAGGGAGTCGGTCGCTGCTAAGGTGTTCATTACCCTAATCTAGACGATTTCATTCCATTGCGCTAGAATTACGGCCTACCATGTCAGCAGTCCCCGTGCCCTCTGCGCCGCGCCCCCCGATGCTTACGCTTGCCGAGGTTGGCTTTCGCTATGGCCATAAACAGCCGTGGGCGCTGCACCACGTGAACCTTACCATTCCGCAGGGTAGCTTCCATCTGCTTACTGGCCCCAGTGGCGCTGGTAAAACCACGTTGTTTAACCTGCTAACCTTGGCCCAAATGCCTCAGGCAGGAAGCCTTACCCTCATGGGTACCGATGTTGGCACGGCCAGCCGCGCAGCGCGGGCGGCCTTGCGCCGGAACATTGGGGTGGTGTGGCAAGATTTCCGCCTGCTGCCGCATCTGACAGTACGAGAAAACATTGCCCTGCCGTTGCAACTGCAAGGCCCCCTCACAGCCACTCACCGCGAGGCCATCGACCAACTGCTCGATTGGGTTGGCCTGCACCCGTTGGCCAACCGCCCGGCCAGCAGCCTCTCGGGTGGGGAACAGCAACGCACCGCCATTGCCCGCGCGGTGGTGCATCGCCCAACCCTGCTGATTGCCGACGAACCTACGGGCAATGTGGATGACGGCATGGCCCGCAAAATTCTGCACCTGTTTACCGAACTGCACAAACAGGGCACCACCATTGTGTTGGCAACGCACGATACCGCGCTGCTGCAAAGCAAACAGGCCCCTGTACTGCACCTTAAAGAAGGGCGGCTGTTGTCATGATCGTCACGCCGTTGGCCCAAGCACTTAATCTGCCGCGCACCCGCCTGTTTCGGGCGCTCGGGGTGGTGACGGCCTTGCTGGCGCTTACCGTTGCCTTGCTGGCCGGTGGTGCCTTGTTGTTGCAACAGCTTTACAGCGGGTGGCAATTGCAACGCCATAACAGCGTGCTGCTGTATCTGCCTCCTGAAACCACAGCCGCCGCCCTTACACCGCTGACCACCACGCTGCCAACACTGGCAGGTGTGGCGGGCACCCGGGCCATCCCAGCTGCCGAGCTTTACGCGGCGCTGGAACCCATGCTGCCTGCCCAGATAAACCCCAGCACCCTGCCGTTGCCGGTGGTGATAGAGGTGACCCTAAGCCCACTGGCCGACCGCCCCAAAGTGTTGGCCGCATTGGCGCAAACCTTCCCGTTGGCTGAACTGGACGACCAACAGACCATGCTTGGCCGCGTGGCTGAAAGCGTGCGGCTGTTGCAAGCCGTTGCCTTGGGGTTGGCGCTGTTGCTTGGGGCCATCCTGGCCACTTTTATGGTGTTGGTCATTCGTGCTGGGTTGCTGGCCCAAGAAGGGGTGGTACGCCTGTTGCTGCAACTGGGGGCCACCGACAAGGCGCTGGCCCTGACCATTACGCAACAGACTCTCCAACCCGTGGCGCTGGGCACAGCCGTAGGGACTGTGGCAGCAATGGCCGTGATGCTGACCGCGAGCCTGTGGCCCGGCAGCCCCCTCAGCCCTAACCTTGCCAGCTGGTTAGGCTTGGTGTTGATGCCACTGGTGTTGCCTTGCGTTGCTGCGGGTACGGGTTGGGTTACCAGCCTTAGGCTGCTGCACCACCACGACGGAGACGGCTAATGCACCAGCCACACCCTGCCCGTTGGTTGCAGCTGTGGGGGCTGATGGCGGGTGGGCTTGTGGTGGTTTATCTGCTCGGTTTAGCCTTGTTTGTGGTGCTGCTGCCGGTACCCTTTACAACCCTGCCGCCCCACTTGGGGGGGCTGGCCACCTTTACTGGTGGTGCTGGCCGGGTGGCCACCACGCTACGGTTGATGCAGGAGGGTTTTCAGGGGCCGGTGTTGATTAGCGGGATTCACCCACGCAGTCAGCTGGCTGATATTGAGGCGCTGGCCGACCTGCCCACACCACTGAGTAACGCGCAGCGGCAACAGGTGATGCTGGATGCCGCCAGCACGACCCGAGAAAATATCGAAAGCCTCAACCTGTGGGCCACCACCACACGACTGAACCGGGTGGGGGTTATCACCAGCACCTACCACGCAGCGCGGGTACAGCTGTTAGGCTGGTGGTTGGCGCCACGGCTGCAACTGGTGCTGCTACCGGTTCAGCCCGACGACACCCGTTTCAGGGTGCTGCTGCGCGAGTACCACAAGCTGCTGGCGTCGCCGCTGCTACATTAGCGTAACAAGGCGTGGCGCAGAGCCCCTTCTAAAGTCGGGTGGTTAAACTGAAACCCGCTGCCGCTTAGGGTGGCGGCACTGAC
>JAIXXE010000156.1 GCA_027490875.1 Alphaproteobacteria bacterium | reverse complement strand
GGGATAACGTTCAGAAATGGACGCTAATACCGCATAATCCATATTGGGAAAGCGTTGCAGCGCTTTAGGATGAGTCCATGGCTGATTAGCTAGTTGGTAGGGTAGAGGCCTACCAAGGCGACGATCAGTGGCTGGTCTGAGAGGATGATCAGCCACACTGGAACTGAGACACGGTCCAGACTCCTACGGGAGGCAGCAGTGGGGAATCTTGCGCAATGGGGGCAACCCTGACGCAGCCATACCGCGTGTGTGATGAAGGTCTTCGGATTGTAAAGCACTTTCAGTGGGGACGACAATGACGGTACCCACAGAAGAAGTCACGGCTAACTTCGTGCCAGCAGCCGCGGTAATACGAAGGTGGCGAATGTTGCTCGGATTCACTGGGCGTAAAGCGTCGGTAGGTGGCTTGTTAAGTCAGAGGTGAAAGCCCCGCGCTCAACGTGGGAACTGCCTTTGAAACTGATGAGCTTGAAGGTATGAGAGGATGGCGGAATGACTGGTGTAGAGGTAAAATTCATAGATATCAGTCGGAACACCCAAGGCGAAGGCAGCTATCTGGCATATTCTTGACACTGAGCGACGACAGCGTGGGGAGCAAACAGGATTAGATACCCTGGTAGTCCACGCCGTAAACGATGCATGTTCGCTGTCGGGCCCGCTACAGGGTTCGGTGGCTTAGCTAACGCGGTAAACATGCCGCCTGGGGAGTACGGCCGCAAGGTTAAAACTCAAAGGAATTGACGGGGACCCGCACAAGTGGTGGAGCATGTCCTTTAATTCGAAGATACGCGAAGAACCTTACCTAGCCTTGACATCCTGGTAGATCTGCCCCGAAAAGGGCGGAGCATTTAGTTGGACCAGAGACAGGTGTTGCATGGCTGTCGTCAGCTCGTGTCGTGAGATGTTGGGTTAAGTCCCGCAACGAGCGCAACCCTCGCCCCTAATTGCCAGCATTAAGTTGGGCACTTTATGGGAACCGCCGCGGATAACGTGGAGGAAGGTGGGGATGACGTCAAGTCATCATGGCCCTTACGGCTAGGGCGAGAGACGTGCTACAATGGCATTTACAGAGGGCCGCCAAAGCGCAAGCTGGAGCCAATCCCTTAAAAGATGTCTCAGTTCGGATTGTCGTCTGCAACTCGACGGCATGAAGCTGGAATCACTAGTAATCGCGGATCAGCCATGCCGCGGTGAATACAGTTCCCGGGTCTTGTACACACCGCCTGTCAAGCCATGAAAGATGGGGATACCTTAAGTCGGTGCGCTAACCCGCAAGGGAGGCAGCCGCCCACGGTACAACCATTGATTGGGGCTAAGTCATAACAAGGTAGGCGTACGGGAACGTGCGCCTGGATCACCTCCTTTCTAAGGATTTCCATTGGACCTCGCTAATTGCTCGTGTTTACCCGATCGAATAATCAAACCACCCTTCTGGGTGGTTTTTTTGTTGCCTGTTGTGAACAGACGTACTACAGCAAGTGGAATGAAAGCATGTATTTACAATGAATATGGTCTCTTAAGTGCGGCCAGGCCTTGTTTACGTGCTGATAATCGGGTTTCTGCATGACCAAGACGGCTACACTGGCCTTGTTAAGCAACCGCCATGTCGTTGCCATGGCCGTGATGGCCTCGCGCGGTGGTGGCATTGTTACCAAATTTCTGCTCACACTCTTCATTGCCAAATTCATGGGTTTGGAAACCCTTGGGATTTATGGAATGATTCTGGGGGCTGTGACCCTAGGCCCGGTTATCTTGGGCTTAGGCTTGATGAACAATCTTAGCCGCAGCATGGTCACGCAATCCTCTGCGCAGGTTACAGCGCAAGTCCTGCATTATGGTCGGCTGATTGGCAGCCTCTATGCGTTGGTTTTTGCCTTAGCGATGACCGCCAGTATCATCGTAGGCTCTCCTTGGCTCATGGCCATCGGGGTGCTGTTGATGGTGCAGGAACAGCTGTCCAACGACTTGGCCGCGGCGCTTAACAGCCGTAAACAATACTGGCAGGCCAATAGTTTGATGCTCTCCCGCACCTTAGGGTGGATGTTACCGTTCATGGCCGTGGCCTTTGTTGAAAGGCAACTCGCCACACTGCCTGCGTTGCTCACGTTCTGGATGGTGGGTAATATGGTCACCCTGGCCATGTTTGTATGGTTTGTGCGTGGTTGGCCTTGGTTTAAGGCTTGGGCCATTATCAAGAAGGCACCCGTAACCTTGGCACAGGTCAAGCAATCGATGACTTTATACATCAATGACGTGGTCAATACGAGCAGCCAATACCTTGATCGTTATGTGGTTGGCTTTATGTTCGGGCTCGAGCTGACGGGGGTTTACGTCCTGTTTTGGTCGATGGCCAACGCGCTCAGCAACCTTATCAGCAACGGTGTGATACAAATTGCCAAACCCAAGATGATTGAAGCCTATCAGGCCTCGCAAAAGGCTTTTAGCATCGCCTTTAACCAGCTCCAGCGTGATGTGATGCTGGCATCGGTGGCATTGGCAGCAGTTGCCAGTGGTGTTTTGACGATGGCGCTGCCACTGCTCAATAACCCTTTGGCCAGTGCCCATACCAGCGTCCTGTGGATTGTGATGGGGTCGGTGCTGTTACGGATGATGTATGAGGCCAAAGGTGTGGTATTCTATAGCGTGCACCGCGACGACCTAACCCTAAAAAGTGCGCTTTCAGTCCTGTTGGTCTCGCTGGCGTTAAATCTGCCGTTTGGGCATTACTTTGGATTGGAAGGTACCGCCACGGCCATGGCGGTAAGCTATTTTGCCGGAATCCTGATGAGGGATCGTTTGATGACAATGAAGAAGGTTATGTAAATGGCAACCCTGCTCGCGTCACCGTCTCCATTGAAGGGGCAGACCTTCTATTTTGTCTTGCTGATGTTTTTTCTTGGGTTCCATTTTGTGGGGGTTAACCCGTTTTCTGGGGAATATTCGACATCGGTCAACATGGAAGGTGAAGGGAACCTGTTACGGCAGGTGGTCTTTGTTTTGATCTTGGGGTTAACCTTGCCGCTGATTTATATCAATGGCAGTGCTATTAAAAGCAGTTATATAAACAATGGGGCGTTGCTGCTTTTGTACGGGTGGTTTTTATTGTCGCCTTTGTGGTCTCTTGTGCCAGATATTTCCCTTCGGCGCGTCATTGGCACGTGGATTATTCTCTTAACGGTGATCAACTTCGCCAGCTTGCCGGCCGAGCGCATCTGGGCAGCGCTGCGCTATGTCACGCTGGGTATCTTGGTGGTGAACTTTGTTTCGGTCTTTGTCGTGCCACATTTAGCAATCACGGGCGATGGCTTCTGGCAGGGCATGTATGACCAGAAAAATGCCACAGGGATGGTCACGGGTCTTACAGTCATTGCTTGGTTTTATGAAGCCTATTTTAAAAAGAACTACTGGGCGTGGTTGGTGGTGCTCTTGGGCTCAGTCTTTTTAATCTTTACCTATTCCAAAACCAGCATTGTCCTAACGCCCGTCGTGATTGCAGCGGGGTTGCTGATATTAAACCTGATGAAAAAGTCTAATAAAATTATCTTTCTTAACTCTATGATATTGTTTGGTGCTTTCACAACATGGCTGATGATTGAATTTGCGCTTGCGCTGGTGAAACTCTATACCGGTGACCTAAACTTTACCGGCCGTACCGATGTGTGGCTCTTTACCCTAGACCGGATTAAGGAATCGCCTTGGATAGGCTGGGGCTTTGGTTCGTTTTGGGCTGTGGGTGATTTAAGCCAGGCTGTGATTCACCACGACACCTTTGCTGCGGAATTTGCCCAAGCCCACAATGGTTATATTGATATTGTGGCGTCGTCGGGAATCGTGGGGCTGGTTCTGATACTCTTTGTCATCTTGGGCCCTTTTGCCTACCTGTGGCGAGACGAATCGAATCGGGTAAGCCCCCACCTGTATCAGCCCATCATTACGGCCTATGCCCTCTTGACCTTCATGATCTTGCATAATTTAACCGAGAGTAGCTTCGGGACAGGCCTGCACCGCGTCTGGTTAATTGGCTTGTTTGCGATTGTGACGTTACATTCACTGTATAAGCAAAACGGTAAGATGCAGGGAGGTACTTAAGATGGGCAAGAACATTGCCGTGCTCATGGCAGCCTATAACACCGAAAAAACCCTCTTGCAGGCGGTGGAAAGCATTCTGAATAACACCGAGCCCTGCCAGATTTTCATTGTCGATGATGCCAGCACGCTGCCCGTGACCAAGGTATTGCAGCCGCATCCACGCATCACGGTGTTGCGGTTGGATAGCAACCAGGGGCTTTCCGGGGCACTCAACCATGGGTTGGCAGAAATTCTGAAGCAGGATTACCACTATATTGCCCGCATGGATACCGACGACATTGCCCACCCGCTGCGCCTGGAAAAACAGCGGCAGTTTATGGAGCAACACCCCGACGTTGCTCTGGTTGGCACCTGGGCGCGATTTTTTGATGAAAACACCGGCGCAACCACGCTGTATTACACCCCCCCCACCACACCGGAAGGGATTCGGCGTAAACTACCGTTTAATAGCCAAGTATTGCACCCCAGTTGGTTTGTAAGAAGTGAGGTGTTTCGGCAAGAGGGTGGCTATGCGCCGGTGGAGTCGGCGGCGGAAGATTACCACTGGCTATACCGCATTTCGGCCCGCAACCGTTTTGCCAACATCCCTGAATATCTCATCGATTACCGTGTTTCATCGCAAGGGATTTCAGAAGCCAAACGCCAGCGCCAGCTGGCGGACCGACTTAAAACGCAATGGGAATTCTTTCGGCCCTCCAGCCTATCCTGTTGGCTTGGAGTGATGCAAACGCTCGTCTTCTTCGTAGTACCTCACCGTGCGTTGAAAGCCTTAAAATCTAAAATAAACAGGAAAAAGTAGCCAGCGCATGAAAATCGCTCCGCTCACTCTTGCTGCCTTGGCCCGTCAAATCAACAGCCAAACCAACAGTCAAGCCAACCCAACCAAGCCCGACGTAACCCTGTTTATTGCGACGCTTTACAGTGGGGGGGCCGAGCGCGTGCTCTTAAACCTTGCCACAAGCTACATTGCCCGTGGGTTGAACGTTGACCTGGTCGTGGCCAAGTATTATGGCGCGCTGCGCGACCAAGTACCAGAAGGCTGTCGGCTGATTACGTTGGGGGCTTCGCGGGTCATGCTGTGCCTGCCAGCCTACCTAAAGTACCTAAGGTTGGTAAAACCACCTCGGGTTATTAGTTCGGTGGAAAATACCAATATCATCGCCTGCCTTGCTAAGCTGTTTTTCACCCATCGCTACCGCTTGGTAACCCGTGTTGATAACGCCTTGCTGGATTCACGGCCATTCTGGCAACAGGGGGGGCGTTTGCCATGGGTCGCCTTAATCTTTGCTACCTTTAGACTAAGTGACTTTGTCATCTCAATTTCGGGCGGGCTGAAAGACCAGATTATCAAGTACGCTGGCGTGCGTTCCAACAAGGTGGTACGGATTTATAACCCGATTATTTCTCCGAATTTTATGGCTAAAATGGGTGCAGAGATTGCTCTGCCCGAGGGTTTGGATGCCAAGCAACCTTGGCTGGTGGCTGTTGGGCGGTTACACCCCCAGAAGGATTACCCCACTCTTTTAAGGGCGCTGGCACGGCTAAAACCCAAGCATGCCGTACCCTTGGTCATCTTGGGAGAAGGCGACCTTAAGCCCGCCTTAACAGCCTTGGCTGCCGATTTGGGAATAGCCGAACAGGTCTTTTTCATGGGGTACCAACCCAACCCCTTGGCCTACATGCACCGGGCACGTGGCTTTGTACTATCATCCGCTTGGGAAGGCTTTGGCAATGTGTTGGTCGAGGCGTTGGCCACGGGCACCCCTGTCATCAGCACCAATTGCCCCTTTGGCCCCGCCGAGCTTTTAGCCAACGGTGAGTTTGGCACCTTGGTACCGGTTGGTGATGACGCCGCGCTGGCCGCCGCCATCGAACAACTGCTGCAACAGCCCAAGCCCGCCATGAGCCAAGCCCTAAAAACTCACCTTAAGCAGTTCGAAATTGAAACAATCGCCGATAAGTACCTAGAAATACTTGAATTAAAGGCCCTCGTTAAAGACTAACCAGTACCCGTAGGCTGGTAGGCCTGCGTGGTCTGCAGCAACATCTGGGCCAGAGTAAAACGGGTTGCCAGCGCAACCCGGCCTTGCTGGCCTAGAGCGTGCCACGTGGCTCTGCTGGTTTGGGTTAAGGCTTGGGCCAATGCCTTGGCATCGTTGGGTGGCACTAACAGGCCCGTTTCGCCATCCCTCACCACCTCAGGCAGAGAACACACGTTGCTTGCCAGCACCGCACAGCTATGGGTCATGGCTTCCAGTGGCACCATGGCAAAGCCTTCCCAGCGGCTGGGCATGACCAAAACCTCGGCCTGTTGCATGGCCGCAGCCACCTGAGCCGGCGTTTGCCAGCCCAAATAGGTAATGCCGGGCTGTGGTGCGGGAGGGGCAGCCCCTTGCACGGCTTCACCAATGACTTGAAGCTGCACCGTGCCTGCAGGGATTTGCTCCATGACGGCCTGCAAGATGTCAAAACCCTTTTGGTAATCCAACCGCCCAACAAACAGAGCCTTTAAAGGGGTATTGAGGGGGCTTACCGCGCGTTGTGCCTGCTGTTTTGGTGCAGGCACACCGTTATAGATGACCACCATCTTGCTGGTTGGGAGGCCAAACTGCTGGGCCAAATCGCGCTCGTAGGTGGAAACGCAGATAACGGTATCGGTCAGCGGCAGCAGCAGGCGCTCAATCATGGCATAAAGCCGTTGCTTGAGGGGGCTACCGGCCATCATAAACGCCCACGCATGAGGGCAATACACCACCCGTGGGCGGCGGTGCCGAGGGATGAAACAGACCAGCGGCCGCACCACAAACCCCGCAAAGGTACTATGCAGATGCACCACGGTCGGCTGAAGATGGCGTAGCGCCCGCCACGCCGTAACCCCAAAGTGCCACAGGCTTGTCAGGTTTCTGCCAGAACGCGCAAAAGTGATCAGGTTTTGGCTTGGAATGGAATGTAAATCAGAGGCGTGTTCGTGCGGAACAACGGCATGACAGGCGGCCATGGTTCTATCGGACAGTTGGGCTTCCATCAGGTGCCGGATGACGGTTGCGACTCCACCCCGGATGGTCTCGGCCAGATGTAGAACGCGGATTGGGTGGGTCATAGCAATGGCTATTGGTAAGTTTTGCTATTTATGTCAAGGAATTCCTTGGCAAAGCCTACTTTTTTCCCTATACAGCGGGCTATGACGATACAGCCCACAATTCTGGTAACCGGCGGGGCCGGATACATTGGCAGCCATGTTTGTGCGGCCCTGCACGAAGCAGGGTTCACCCCCGTGGTGCTGGATAATTTAAGCGCCGGGCCAGCCGCAGCCTTGCGTCAGCGGGTGCAATGGGGCCCATTCATTGAAGCAGATGTGCGGGATAGTCAGGCGCTCATCACGGCAATAGAAGCCTACCAACCCGTAGCCGTGATGCACTTTGCCGCCCTGATTGCGGTGGGGGAAAGCGTGGTAAACCCCGGCCCAACCTACGACGTGAACGTAGGCGGCAGCCTGCAATTGTTACAGGCCATGCAGGCCACAGGGGTTAAGAAGCTGGTATTTTCCTCTACTGCTGCCACCTATGGCACGCCCGAGGTGGTGCCTATCCCTGAATCCGCGCCAACGCTGCCGATTAACCCCTATGGTCATAGCAAGCTGATGGTGGAGCAAATGCTGGCCGATTTTGGCACTGCGTTTGGCCTAAAACGCGTCGTGCTGCGCTATTTCAATGCGGCTGGCGCAAGGCCAGAACTTGGCTTGGGCTACGTGCGGCATGCGCCAAGCCATCTCATTCCCTTATTATTGCGCGGAGCCTTGGGCCTCGGGCCAACGCTGCAGGTGATGGGCACCGACTACCCCACACCCGACGGTACGGCCATCCGCGATTACCTTCATGTTGCCGACTTGGCCGATGCCCACGTGTTGGCACTGCGACACTTGCTGGCGGGTCACGATTCCTGCACCTTGAACGCTGGCACCAGCCAAGGGGCCAGCGTTCAACAGGTGCTTGCAGCCGCCGCCCACGTGATAGGGCAGCCCGTACCCCATACCACCGGCCCGCGCCGCGCTGGCGACCCAGCCCTGCTGGTGGCCGATGCCACGCAGTTACAGCAGCAGCTAGGCTGGCGGCCCGCCCGGAGTAGTTTAAACCAGATTTTAACGGATGACTGGGCGTGGCACCAAACGCTGGCCAAGGCCTAGCGCCTCAAAACCAAGGGCATTGAGCAGCAGGGAACCCCCTTGTAAGGCGGATAGGTTCGGGTTACTAAATTTCTCGTTAAGTTCACCCCGCAACTCCGGAGAGTGCGATGTTACGTTTTCGTGGAATCTTGCTGTTCACACCAGCCCAGTGCTTTTGCGTGGGATTCTGTATCTTCATCACGACGATGACCTCGAGCAACCCCAGAGCCTTCCCGTTCCTGATGGCGTCGGCGTTGCTCAGCCTGCACTGCGCCCTTGAGGGATTGAGGGCTTTTAATGCCAAGGAATCCTCACAGCTCAGGGTTGTCTGTGCAGTTCTGGGGTGCTTCGTGATGTTCTTCGTCCTGCAAATGATTTTGATCAATGTGATGGTTAGCTTCTATGTATGGAGTGGCTGGCTGTCGCCGCAAATAGTAATGTTGCTGGCAAGTTTCGCGGTGCTGTTGCTCTATGCCGATGAGCAGGTGGCCCCCCTCACGCAGTGGTGGAAACATCATCGTCATCGCCTCTGATACGCGAAGCAGGCCCGCTCTCCGGAGCGGACCTTGCCGTTAATACCTTTCAATGCCAGAGTTAACCCATGGATTTACCACTCCTTGGGATTACCGCCGCAACCCTGAGCGGCATAGCCTTTGCGTTGTACCAAATCATGATCAAACGCCTGCAGCGCGAGATGCCCGCCGAACAAGCTGAGCGTGCTGGTACGTTCGATGCCTTCGCAATCCCAAGGCTGCTCGGGTTTCTGCTCCCCTTTTGGTTGGCGCTTGGGTTGGCTGCCTGGCAGACGGAGTGGTTAAGTTTTAACATCACGGCAGAAGCCTTGCGGTGGCCGCTGGCTTGGGCAGTGTGTACGGTGCTTTCCACCACGGGGCTGGTGTGGTTACTCGGCCGGTTTTCGCTCGCAGAAGTGGCGGGGTATAAAAAGGCGCTGATTACCTTGGGCGCGGTGCTGGTGGATATTTGGCTCTTTGGCTTGGGCTTCCCTCTGCTTACCCTGGCGGCCATTGCCCTGCTGCTGAGTGGGGCCTTGGGGCTTAGCAAGGCCCGTAACCGTTTGCCCACACGGCTGGAATGGGGCGTGATTGGCGTATGGTGCACGGTGCTGGTGGTGCAGATAAGCCTGTACAAATATGGCCTGCAACAACAGCCGCAGGTACTTGCCCATACCGTGATTGCCCAGACCTTTGCGGCCAGCCTGTACGCATTGTTGTGGTTGGTGCCTCATATAAAAAACCTGAAGCTTCCGCCTCTACGTCTCATCGTTCCGCTCTGGCTGGCGGTGTTGGCCGGCACCATGCTGGAAGGGTTTGCCTATGCCGGGTTACCACTGGCGTTGGTGTTGGTGGTGACGATGCTGCCGGCCGCCTTGATGGCCGGGCATGACCTCTGGCGCGGCGACTTGCCTACTTCGGGCCGTACTTGGGTTGCGTTGGCAGCGTTGGCGGCAGGCTTTTTCGTGTTGGTGTTAACCTAACATGGCCCCTGGGTTATTTTGGGGTGTGACACACGGGGCCTGGCGCAGGTGGTGCGCCGTGATGCCATGCGGGTGCCACGGCACAGCGTGGGGGGTGGCTGCCGGAGTACTCCGCCGCGCGGGTAACCCCTGCGGCATAGCCCCATAAAGCAATCGCGCCAAAGGCTGCAACAACCCCAACACTGCGGCCAGCGCCAAGGTACGGTCGCGCCCTTCCCCAAGCAGCCTGCGGCCACGCTGCAAGAAAGAGAGCGCCGGTGGGGCAAGGCGCTGCGGGCCAAACCACGCGGCCCAGCTGGCAGGTTGGGTAGGGTTGGCCAACAGGTAGCGGTGACAGCCAGCCTTGGGGTGCTGTAACAGCGGCAGAAGTTGCTGTGCCAGTTCAGCGAGACCGAGCAGCTGTGGCGCGGCCTTGGCATGCATGCCGGCAGGCAGGCTGTAGCCATAGCGTAGCGCTTGCTGCTGCACAGCGTGCCAGGGGCCGCCTTTACCCAAAACCAGTGGCAGATAACAGAACGTGAGGCCAGGGAGTCTGGCCTTGAGCAAAAGCTGCTCTTGCAGCAGTTTGCCGCTGGCGTAGCCATCCAGCCAAGTGGGCGTGATGCCAAAGTTAAAGGCACTGGCACGTGGCGTGCCAAACCCAACCAAGGTAATCCCGGATTGAAACTGCACCCAGTGGTCGATAGCTGGGGCCACCAGCGCAAGCGTGTGCTGCAGCAGCGCCAGGTTGGCCATCGGGTTGGCATGAATATTGGCCAGATGCAAAAAGGTGCGAGCCCGGGGGCGTTGCGCGGTGGGCAATGCGCGCCAGTCATCGAGGCTCATCAGGCTAAGCCCCGCCTGCTGCAGCAAGGGCCAAAGGGCGCGGCCAATAAAGCCGTTGCGGCCACTTATGAGTATGTCGAGCGTCATGCGTTCAATCTTTCCTTAAGGTGATCGGCCAGTTTAAGTGCCAGCGCGGCGATGGTGAGCCCGGTGTTGGCGTAGCTGCTGGATGGAAGCGCGCTGGCATCGGCCACATACAAGGCGTGGCTGCCAAACACTTGCCCGTGACTGTCACACACACCTTCAGCCGGAGTGCGCGCCAGCCTTGCTGTGCCGTTATGGTGGGCCGAAGAGGCAAGCGTCTGGGCCCAGTCGGAGTAGATGAACTGCTGCTGGCTAAGGGGTGCCAGCACGGCCATGGCACGCTCAACGGCTGCCTGAAGCTGACCAAGCGCGGCATCACTGAGCGACCAGTTGCGCCAGCAGGCGGGCCACGCACCCCCTACACCGGCCGTTGTGGCAGGGGGTTGGCTGGCCATCATCATCAGGGAAAAATACGGCGTAGGTAACGTGATACCAAGTTTGAGCGAGGCGATATCGGCAAGGTCGTCGGCGCGCCTAAACAGCTGCCACAACAGCGCAGGGTTGTAGGGCTGGTTGCGCAGCTGTGCCAGCGTACTGGTAAGCTGTTTGCGGCGCTGGTTGGCCTGGCTTCCCGGGGCATGATAGGCGGGGCGCAGATAAAAGGCGATATCGCCTAAGGGGCTGCCAATAACGAAAGGCTGCCGCAGGCTGCCACCAAGGCCGCGGGGTTGGTAGTTCCAGAGTTGGGTAAAGACCGGGTTCAGCATCACCTCACCCACAAACGCGGTGGCGTGGTCTTCATAATGATAGCCCGCTTGAGGGGCGATGGGCTGCAGCAGACGCGGCGTGACCAACCCGCCTGCCGCCAGAATGATGGCATTGGCGCTGAGACTGGCGGTGGTGCCATCGGGGTACTGAACGGTTAACTGAGGCGAGGCGCTGAGGCTGCGCTCATCGCATGGCAGGGCCTGTGCCCGCAGCAACGTAACGCGTGTGGCCAGCTTGCCATACTGCCAGAGGTTACGCCGCCGATGGGGGTAATAGAGTGTCTCGCCTAAGGGCGCGCCGCTAAGGCCCAGCTCTGCATAATGGTGTTGAAGCTGTTGGCTTGCCGTTGCAACAGCAGGGGCGCTGGCGGGGCTTAACAGCGGGTAGGCCTTGGCAACATAAGGGGCCAAGGTTGAAGCCGGATAGGGCCAGGATTCATAGGCCCTCGGTGGCAGCGGGATGAGGCCGTTGTGCCAAAATTGGGTGGTTCCGCCCAGCCCAAGCCCGTAGAGAGGCGCCACATTTGCGGGGCGACCGCGGTCTTCCAGCGGCGGCAGAGCGGCTATCTGGGCGGGCGCAAGGTCGACCATCGTCACCTCGGCCCAAGGGAGCAAGGCCTGGGCCAGCGCACTGCCACCAAGGCCCGTGCCGATAATGAGCAGCTTGGGTTTACGCATGTTATCCAGCCCGTAAATAGGTTGCAGCCGCGTGCTTGTCAAACACTTCCAGCAGCAACGCCAAGGCGTTGCGTTGCGCGGCATTGAGCGGTTGGGTCAGGGCCTTCTCGGCCAAATCGCGGGCCACGGGGATGAGGTTTTTATGTTTGGCCAAATCCACCAAACGGGTGCGAAGTTGCCCGGCCTGCGCCGTGCCCAGCACTTCGCCGGGGCCGCGCAGTTCTAAATCCTGTTCGGCCAGAAAGAAACCGTCTTCGCTGCCCCGCAAGGCCGCCAAGCGTTGCTGGGCGTAGCCACCCAGTGGCGGCGCGTACACCAGCACACAGCTGCTGGGCAGGTGGCCACGCCCCACCCGCCCGCGCAGCTGATGCAGCTGGGCCAACCCAAAACGCTCGGCATGTTCAATCACCATTACGGTGGCGTTGGGTACATCTACGCCAACCTCCACCACCGTGGTGGCCACCAGCAGGGCAAGTTCACCCGCTTTAAAACGCGCCATGATGGCTGTCTTTTCGGCGGCCTTAAGCTTGCCATGCAGCAGCCCAACTCTGTGTTCGCCGTACAGCTGCGCCAGCCAGCGGGCACGGCTGGTCACGTCGCTGAGGTCGGTCTCTTCGCTTTCTTCCACCAACGGGCAAACCCAGTAGGCCTGTTGGCCTTTGGCAAAGACCGTCCGCAACCGTTCGGCCAGTTCGGGCAGTTTATCTTGCGGCATGGCCTGCGTGGTGATGGGGGTTCGACCGGGCGGTTTTTCGCGCAGCGTGCTAATATCCATATCGCCGTAAGCGGTGAGCGCCAGCGTGCGGGGAATGGGCGTGGCGGTCATGACCAACACATCGGGTGGCAGGGGCTGGTTGGCCGACAGGTTGGCGCGGGCCTTCACGCCAAAGCGGTGCTGTTCGTCAATCATCACGAGGCCCAGCTTATCGAACACCACATCGTCTTCCACCAGCGCGTGGGTGCCAATCAGCAGATTGATGAAGCCGTCGCGCAGATGCTGCTTAAGTCGTTTTTTGGTGGCGGCTGTTTGGCTGCCTACCAGCAGGGCAACAGTCAGGCCAAGGGGCTGCAACATGGTTTGTGCGTGGCCAAACAGCTGCTGGGCCAGGATTTCGGTCGGGGCCATCAGCGCCACCTGATGACCATTTTCGATGACATGAAGTGCTGCCAGCATCGCCACCAACGTTTTGCCGCTGCCAACATCGCCTTGCAGCAACCTTAGCATGGGCCGAGGCGCCTGCAAGTCGGCCACAATCTCGGTCACGGCGGCGGCTTGGTCGGCAGTCGGGCGGTAGGGGAGGGCCTGCAAAAGTTTTTCCCGCAATCCCGTATGCCGCCCATGGGCCAAGCCGCGTTGGGTACGGGTTTGCGCGCGGGCGTGATGCAGGGCCAGTTGGGTGGCATAGAGTTCATCCAGCGCCAGCCGAACCCGGGCGGGGTGGGCAGGGTCAAGCTCGGCTTCGGTGGTAGGGGCATGCGCGGCTTGAAGTGCTTCGGCCATGGTGGGCAAGGCCGAATCCAGCCGCAACGCCTTGGGCAGCCATTCTGGCAACGGGTGTTGGCTTGCTTGGGCCAAGGCGGCCTGCACTGCGCGTTGATGCCACCCTTGCGCCAAGCCTGCCGTACCGGGGTAAATCGGCCAGATTTTGGCAATATTTTCCAGGCCCCGCGTACTGCCCCAAACGTCGGGGTGCAGCATTTTTTTGCCCTTGGCATCGGTTTCGATTTTACCGCTTACAATCACCTCGGTCCCTTGCGGAAAGGCGCGTTCCAGCCAGCTCTGGGGGTTAAAAAAGATGGCCCGCAAGGTGCCGGTGCTATCGCCCAATTCTATCGCCAAGGGTCGTTTGGTGCCGCGGGGCGGAAAGGCGCCGCGCTTGAGCACCTGCAACACCAGCGTGCTGCGCTCGCCCGTCGCGGCGGTGGCCACGGTGGCGGTGGCCGACCTATCCAGCAGCGTGCGGGGGAGGTGCAGCAAAATATCCATGGTGCGCGGGCCGCAGAGCTCCAGCAGTTTGTTATACTGGGCGGGCGGCATGCCGCTGGGGCGCGGGGCCGTTTCCAGCAAGCTGTGGGCTGCAGCGCTCGCCGTCGGCATTGCGATAGACGCCTTGCCTTGAGCCGAGAGGTGTGCTTGGTTGCCGCGCATGAGTGATGCCACCCTACCCAACCCTAAGCCCGACGACAAGGAACTGCTGCAACGAGAAGTGCAGTATCGGCTCTCGTACAGGGGTACTTTGGAACTTGACCACATCTGCCGTGCGGCGCTGCCGCATCTCAACCAAATGAGTATGGATGATTTAAAAGCCCTGCGCGACTTTCTGCTGCATAAGGAAGGTGACCTGATGCGCTGGTTGGTGGATAAGGAAGCACCACCGGCCGCCGTGGCACCGTTGGTTGCCAAGCTACGCGATTGGTTCCTGACCCCACGCTGATGCTGCAGCACCTTGCAAAAAAAGTAACCCAGCAAGGCTGCGTTACCGCTACTCAGGTGCCTCTGGCAGCGTGGCCATGGTTGGTGCGGCATATGGTGGCCAACCGCGCAGGCTGGGTGGTGGTGGTGGCCCCCGAGCCCGCCCTAACTGCCAGTTTTACCGCCAGTATGCAGGCGCTCTTACCCAGCCACACAGTGCTGGAATACCCCAGTTGGGACGTGATGCCCTACGACCGGTTGGGCCCCGATGCTGCCATTGTAGCAGCCCGGCAGGCCGTACTGGCGGCCCTGAGCAAGCCCGCGCATGCTGGCGTGATTGTGACCAGCCTGCCTGCCCTGAGTGTGCGCTGCCATCCGGTTCAGTTGGCATCGCTGGAGCTGCGCCCCGGGCTGGCCCTGCCGTTGAGCACGCTTCAGCAGCAATTGGTCGCCCTTGGGTACAGCCGCGTGGAGGTGGTGCAGCGCATTGGCACCTTTGCCGTGCGTGGAGGGCTGGTGGATTGTTGGTCGCCCGTGCAAGACCACCCTGTGCGACTGGACTTTTTTGATACCGAGCTGGAGCAGCTCCGCGCCTTCGACCCAGGCAGCCAACAAAGCCTTGGGCTGCTGGATAAAGTAACGATTGCCCCTGCCGGTGAGCAGTTAACCGAAGCACGGATTGCAACCTTTCGCACGCGCTATCGGGCGCTGTTCGGTCAGGCTATGCAGGTCCAGCAGGATGAACTTTACAGCGAGGTAAGCGCCGGCGTTTGGCCCACCGATGCTGGGCAACTTGCCCCGCTGTTAACCGAAGAACCCTGGCCCCACCTGTTGGCAGCTCTGCCCGCCGAGGCCACGCTGGTACTGCCCGCTGATCTAAGCACTCAACAGGCCAGCTGGTACAGCTTGGTCGAACAGGCCTATCAAAGCCGATTGGATGCAGCAATAAATAATCCGGGAGGGCGCATACTCCGTGCATTGCCGTTGCCGGAATTGGTGGTTGCCCCCGAGCAAATGACGGGCACCTTAAACAGCTTTGCCCAGCTTGCCCTAACCCCCTTCGATGCCCCCCAAGGTATAGCCACCGGTTTGCTGGCCCAGCGCGTGCCAACGGGTAACCGGCACACCGCACTGGAAGCGGTGGTGGGTCAAATTCAAGAACGGCTAACGGCAGGCTGGGCCGTGGTGCTGACGGCCCTTCATACCGAGGGCCTGAAACAGTTTTTACGCGCGCTTGAGCATGCAGGGCTTACCGCCCCCAAGTTAAGCAACACCTTAACCTTTAAGGTTGGGTTGCAAGCCTGCACCGCGCCCTTTACCGCTGGCTGGGAAGACGTGGCCGCCAAGGTATGCGTGCTGACCGAAGCCGATGTGTTTGGGGCGCGTTTGGGCGGCGGCAAGCCAAAGGCCCGCGCCCGTACCGCCGAGGAAATATTGGCCACGCTTTCCACCTTGAAGGAAGGCGACTACGTCGTGCACGAGGCCCACGGGATTGGGCAGTATCATGGGTTGGTGACGCTGGACGTGGGGGGCGTGCGGCAGGATTTTATCAAGGTGCTTTACGCGGGCGATGACCGCCTGTTTGTCCCCGTAGAGCAATTGGGTTTGGTCAGCCGCTACAAGGGGGCCGAAGCGGGCACGGTGGCGCTGGATAGGCTTGGTACCGGCGGCTGGGAAACCCGTAAGGCCAAAGTAAAGGCCGACCTGTTAGAAATGGCTGAAGAGCTGTTGGCCACTGCCGCCGCGCGCACCTTGGCCGAGCGACCGCCGGTTGGGGCTGTTGGTGGGCTTTACGACGAATTCTGTGCAGGATTCCCCTACGAGCTGACCGCCGACCAAGCCCGCGTTGTGGCCGACGTAGAAAGCGACTTTGCGGCTGGCACACCCATGGACCGCCTGGTGGTTGGCGATGTGGGATTTGGCAAAACAGAAGTAGCCTTGCGGGCAGCTTTTCTGGCAGCCCAAGCAGGGCGGCAGGTGGCGATTGTGTGCCCTACAACTCTGTTGGCACGGCAACATGCTCTGGTGTTTACCGAACGCTTCAGTGCAGTGGGGATGGGGGTGGGGCATCTGTCGCGCTTGGTCGGCCCCGCCGAGGCTAAGCAAACCAGAGCGGCCTTGGCCAGTGGGGCCCTTAAGGTGGTGCTGGGCACCCATGCCTTGTTAGGGAAGGAGCTTAAGTTTGCCAACCTTGGCTTGGTGATTGTGGATGAAGAACAGCGCTTTGGTGTGGCCCAGAAGGAAAAACTTAAAACAATGAAGGGTGACGTGGATGTGCTGACGCTGTCGGCCACGCCCATTCCACGTACGTTACAGCTGGCCATTGGTGGCGTGCGGCAGTTAAGTTTGATTGCCACTCCGCCGGTCGACCGTCATGCTGTACAAACCCATGTGTTGCCGTGGGATACCCCCACACTGCAGGGGGCGCTCGGGCGCGAATTAGGGCGTGGGGGGCAAGCCTATGTGGTGGCACCATTTGTGGAAGATCTCCCCAAACTTGCCAGCACCATCAAGGGGTTTATCCCCCACGCCCGTATCGCCATTGCCCATGGCCAGATGCCAGAGACCGAACTGGAACGCGTGATGTTGGCCTTCTATGCGCACGACATTGATATTCTCGTTGCCACCACCATTATTGAAAGCGGGCTGGACGTGCCACGCGCCAATACCATGATTGTCACCCGCGCCGACCGTTTTGGGTTAGCCCAGCTCT
>JAIXXE010000043.1 GCA_027490875.1 Alphaproteobacteria bacterium | reverse complement strand
TGGGCTCAGCCTGTTGTATGTGCTGGGTGCGATCAACATCCCCACAGTGCTTGCTTGGCTGTCGTTGCTTGTGCGCTACGCATGGACAAAGGCACCTAACCAAGCAATGCAGCGGACTCGCGATAGAATCCTGCGTAATGGCTAGCCCTGAGGTCGCGAGCCGCTGATCGGAACTGTTCCGCTGGCCTTCCATGAATCTCCTTGAGCCGAAACCTGAAACAGCCGAGGGGCGCAGCCATCCCTCGCAGAATAAGTGGGGCTGTGTCTCGGCGATAGCAGCTGCATGGTTCACTACTGCAGTCTCTGTAGTGGCCATATCGCGAACGGGCGGCTCCACAGCCGGGTTTGGTTTTCTTTACGTGCCGTGGGTGGCCGGGATAGCAGCAATCACGTTCTTTGCCTTTGGAAAGTCGTTGTGCCAAGTTGTGGCGTGGTATCGCTCCGGCACAAAAAACCCCAAGCTGTTCCCGCGCGATGATTGGGCTTGCTGCGTTACAATTGGTGGATTGGTTGCGGCATTTGTCGGTCACGGCATCCTTCTGACCGTTCGAGTGCACTGGGCCCGGCACATGGCAGCCGAACAAATCGACCGACTCGATATTGCGTGGCTAAATAAATTCGTGCTGGCGGCACTGGTGGTGAACCCACAGTCTTCCCCTGATTTTCTCGACCGCGTGTCCCGACTTGATAATGCGGCTCTCTACTCGCCGATGTGGTCGGTCTGGCCGGTACAGCCAGACAATCGCTGGGGTCTGTCTGTAATGCGGCTTGTTGCACGCCGCACAGACTGCTTGCCCCAAACTTTCAGGCGGCTCTCCGAAGGTAAGAGGGCATCGCAGTTGACGGATGATGTGCTGGGCAATAAGGCAGCGCCGCCGGATGTCCTTCGCGAAATGTTCAACGCCGCTAAAAGTCGCGGAAGTATTGAAGCACGTCTAGCGATGCACTACCTCGCAACAAACCCAGCAATCACGCAAGACCTTGCGGAAGAGATCGCCATTAGCCCAGACAGTTACGTGAGGGAACTGCTTGCTGGGAATCCGGGTATTCCCGAGTCGGTTGCAGAGGCTCTTGCGTCGGATGAAGAAGCGCGTGTACGCGAAGCGTTGGCTGACAACCCATCATGTCCGAGCAGAATAAAGACTCGACTGAGGAGAAAGGACACGCCCAATACGGAACCAAGCAATGCAGCGGACTCGCGATAGAATCTGTCGGAGTGGTTCGTCCAAGGTCGCGAGCCGCTGATTGCAGTCGTTAGCCCACATGGAACACGACGACCTAACGCCCGGCGTCTTCGGGGCACACAACCCTAAGGCCATGCCTGCGCACCTGTTCTTCGGGGCGTCCCGTATCGACTACGTAACCGCGGAGCGCGCGGACGTGTCAAAGCAAAACTACTCGGTGTGTCCTAGACACTGGTACGTTGACGCGACGTTTGTTTGCGTAGAGTGCGGTTCAGAGTTCGTGTTCTCAGCGCGTGAGCAGCGATTCTGGTATGAGGAACTGCGGTTCTGGATAGATTCGCTGCCTAAGCGGTGTGCGAGTTGCCGCCAGCTAGACAGAGTGCGACTGGAATTGCGCAAGCGTTATGATTCATCGGTAAGCGAAGCCCTGAGTTCGTGTTCGATAGAAGCCAAGCAGCAAGTTGTGGCGTTAATCAGTGAACTGGAGTTAGCGGAGAAGGACCTTCCCGATCGGATGCTCGCGAATCGGGCCACTCTTGTCGCCCAGATCGCAAAAATGGGCTAACCAAGCGATGGAGCAGAATCGCGATAAGGTCCAGCGGAGTTGAGAATCCAATGCCGCAATCTGCTCATCGCGGCCGTTAGACGCACAAGCCATGCCCCAGATGCCGTCGTCGACAGACCTTGGCGAGCCCGACCTTAAAGTGGCCGGCTTCCACTTGTGGGTGCATGGTCGCCAGTGCCCTGAGGCCAACGACTACTACGATGGCAACTGGCTCCGTGTGACAGCACACTGCGGCGCGTTGGGGGCGAGCGTCTGGGCCCAAGGTGCGATTCTCATGGTCACGGACATTGCCGGGTTTGGAAATGAATGCGCCGCAATGCTCGATGGGCAGAGGAGGTCGGCGGACTTGGCTCCCTTCGAGCCCGAACTCAAGGTGTCACTCGAAGCTTCGGACAGGGTTGGACACATCCGCGCGCAGGTCGAGATCACTCCCGACCACTTGCTCCAAGCACACCGATTCGAGTTTGAGATAGACCAGAGCTACCTTCCCGGCATCATCAAGCAGTGTTCGGACATCGTGCAGGAGTACCAGATCCGTGGAGAGCAAGATCGAGAAGGCGTCTAACAACGCAATGCAGCGGACTCGCGATAGAATCGGGCTGTGTGGTACGTCGAGAGGCGCAAGCCGCTGATTGCTACTAGACGGAATGCGAAACATGCCTCTCCTTCGCAGGATGCTTTGGTCCCTGCTCGCGTTCGGGGCATGTGGTGCGTTCTTTTATTTGGCGAATGTTCTCGCTGCGGACGTCCGGTATCCACTGGCCAGATTGTGCGTAGGCGTTTCCGTGCTGTGCTTCGGCGCGGGGGTGTTTCTGCTGAGTCGGCGGCTGAGTGCGATTCTGGGGCGACTGGCTATTGGGGTCGCTGACGTGTTTCTACGTATTGTGTCAGCCTGATGCCCTTCGAATCCTCTCTTCCGCTCGTCGTCATCTGTCTGCTCGGGGCTGTCGTAGGCTTCCTCGTCTGGCTCCATGTGCAGGCCCGCTGGTTGCTCGCTATAGCCATTCTGCTCGCGGCTGCTGGCGTCGGCTGCTTTTCAGTGGACTGGCTCGTGGAGACCGACCGCGAGTATCTGCAGGCGTTGCTCCCTCGGTTAGCCCGCGCGGCAGAGAAGCAGGACTTGGGGACGATCATGGCCGCCCTCGATCCCGACCTTCGCCCGCTGCGTGATGAAGCCGAGAAGTTGCTGAAGCAGGTGAAGCCGACCGAAGTGGCGATCACGAGCGTCGATGTTGTCTTGCAGCCCGCGAAGAAGCCGCCGGAGGCCGTAGCCAACCTGATTGTCCGGGTGACGGGCAACGTGATCGACAAGGGCACGCCGGGCACAGTGCTGGCGGGCGTGAAGGTTCTGCTCCACAAGAATAATGGGCAGTGGCTCGTGAAGGATGCTGAGGGCGAGCAGGTCAGGCCGGGGAAGAACAGGTAGTCGCCTCAGGTTGGCGGCGAATCAGCCACGCCCTCTCTGCACTCAATGCCTCGCCGCGGGTTCCACAAGGCCCCAGCACCGGCCCATCAACAGGGCCCATATCGGCGCACCAGTAGCCCTCGGCATCTGGCTCGACGTGGCTGGCCGATAGGGACGCGGCGCCGAATCTGGTGGGAATCCTCACCGGTCTTGCGGGCCACGGCGTCGATCAATTTGAGGTCACTCATGACAGAGCATCTCCATGGAAAAGGGGAAACGGGACAGGGAAACACGCCCGGCAGCCAGAGGGGCCGATGCGAGCACGAGAATGCCGCCCGCGGAATCGCCCGTGGATAGCTTTGAGAAGGCGGGTTATCGAGACCGCAAAGCTAAGGGCTAGCAGGGGGCCTGTTTGGGGGGTATCGTGCGGAGGAGTCGTGAGACAACGACTGCGCCGCGTAAGGATTTGAATGCCGCAACGCGCGTCCACGCCAAGGACTATGGAACACCAGCGTTGCCGCAGGCGCGGAGCGATTTCGTGTGCATCGGATAGTTGCGAGGAGCGCAGGCATACAGGATTGACAACCGAGTATCAGGATCACAATGACCGGTGATGAGTATCTTTCTTCGCTCTTGAGGAAATACACTGTTGACGCCGCAGGTGCGCAGGCCGCTGGTCGGTCGATCTACCCCGTTCTTGAGCGGTGGGGCAAACAGCATCTGCTTAGCAAGGAGTTTTCCGGTTCGCTTGCTAAGGGAACCGCCATTTCGATAGGAACGGACGCCGATGTGTTTCTCTCGTTGTCCTCAGCCTTCCCCGGCACGCTCTCGGAGATGTACAGCACGCTATTTGATGCCGTGCAAGCAGCAGGTTATATGCCTAGACGGCAGAATGTCTCAATTGGCGTGAAGCTGAATGGCTACTCCATCGACTTGGTACCGGGGCGTCGCCAGTCACAGACGGGAGCCGATCACAGCCTTTACCGAAACAAATCGCAGAGCTGGACGCAAACCAACATCACCAAACACGTCGCCTATGTGCGAGATAGCGGCAGACTGCAGGAAATTCGCATTCTGAAGGTCTGGCGACAGCTTCATCAAATTGAGTTTCCGTCGTTCTATCTTGAGATGGCTGCCATCGATGCCCTGTCGCATGCCCGGAAGGGCAATGTGGCTGCCAACGTGCTAACGTCACTCAGGCACTTCATGGATCGGATCGAAACGGCTCGGTACGTCGACCCGGCTAACACTAACAATGTCATTTCAGATGACTGTACAGTTCAGCAGAAGCGATTGATTGGCGAGAAGGCGCAATCCGCCCTTGCCTCGCCGTCTTGGGACGGGATCGTATGGTGAACAAGGCAAAGAATGAATCGAGAATCGACGGAAAACGTTTTCTGCGTACGGCCTTTGCCGTGGAGCAGGAGGCGCTAGCCGTGCGCCTCAAGATGGCTTCGGAGTCCATAACCCATGATGGTGTTATGGGGGAAGTGAACGAGCTGCATTTCGCTGATCTGCTGAGAAAGTATCTCCCCGTGCGGTATGCAGTCTCCCGCGGAATAGTTATAGATGCGACGGGTGCGACGAGTGATCAGATTGATATTGTGATTTTCGATCGTCAGTACACGCCTACACTTCTCGACCAGCAGAACCACCGGTTCATCCCAGCCGAAGCCGTCTATGGCGTGCTGGAAGTAAAGCCGACGATCGATAAACGTTGGTTGGAGTATGCGGCGGATAAAGCAAGCTCGGTTCGTCGCCTATCGCGTACTAGTGTCCCGATCGTGCACGCTGGTGGCGAGTACCCTGCTAAGAAACTGTTTTCGATCATCGCAGGAATCGTTGCCCCCCGAGCGGATTGGGCCGACGGTTTGGCTTCCGAAGCCTTTCGGTCGATTCATCAGGGCTTGGCTGAAGAACGCCGCGTGGACTGTTGCCTTGCTTTGGCTGATCGAGCGTTCGACATATTCGATGCGACGCCCGTTGCCTCGGCGAGCGGCTGCGGGCTAGCCTTCTTCATTTTTCGCCTTCTAAATAAGCTTCAAACTCTAGGCACCGTCCCAGCCGTTGACTGGAACGGGTATGCGGCAGTCCTCAACGCTGACCCTGTCTAAGTGCGGTTTCCTAACAGGGCGTTCGCGAGGTCTGCGGCCCTAAAGCGGCACGTTCGTCTATACCGCCTACGTGCAAGCCATTCCCTCTCCGCCCCCAACGCCTCCGATCGGCTCCTGAACGGTCCCAGCATCGGCCCCCCTGACGGTGCCATGTCCGCCCACCAGTAGCCTTCGGCATCTGGCTCGACGTGGCTTGCCCGGGTGATCTGCAACTTCCCGAGCGCCCGCAGGTCCAGTGCCTCGTCGTAGATGCACCGGACATCGCCGCCAGCATCCACGACCAACTCCAAGTCGCTGGTCATACGGCACCTCCCACATTCCCGCGCCTGAGAATGTTCCGCCGCGGCCTGTCGACGAGCAGTTCCCCGACACTGGCCTGAATTTGCTCGAAGTCCCGGGCGACCATCTGCCGGAGCCTGTTGGAATCGCGAAGCGTCTGCGGCTCGATGCCGTTGATCGTCTGCTGAGCCTGCTCCACGAGGGCGTCCAGTTCCGGGCTGCTCCTGATGTTGAGCCGCCGGAACCGCTCGAAGAACTCCCGGAGGTTCTCGACGGCGGAGTCTCGAAACACCTTGGGTTGTCCGTCATGAAGCCCGGTGAGGCGCTCCGCAAGATGGGCCGTGAGCCGCTGGAGTTCCGTGGCGAAAGCCTGCTCGGCCAACTCGACGGCGGATTCAAAACGCTCACGGACTCGGGCTTGTTCAGCCTGATACACGTCGGGGTGCAGAGCCATGAGATAGTTCGGTGGCTCGATGGTCGGGTAGGAGACTTCGAGGTCAAACAGACCGTCGAGCGTTTGGGGATAGTCGCTGGCGTTGTAGAGCGAGCCGAGACGCCGCTGGGCTTCGCTCTTGATCGTGTCGTACTGTGCGGCGAGTTCCCGGGCGGCCTGTTGAAGTCGCTCGCGGTAGGTCTGCATGGTCTGAGCGAACAGCCCGAGCGAGTTCTGCGGGAGAAGTCTGATGCCAGCCTCGGGGAACGGCAGCGTCACGTTCCGCCAGTAGGAAGACGCCTCGGACCTGACGGCAGCCACGGCACGGTAGGCGGGGTTCTTGGTGTCGAGGATGAGTTTCGAGGCCGAGAGCAGTTCCCGGTCGGCATGGAACGCTCGGGCTGCTGTCGTGCGCTGCTCCGGGGCGAGGGTCTTACGAACCCCGAGCCAAGTGAAGGAGAGTTTTACGGCGGCCATCGTGGTGCGGAGCCTGTTGGCAGCGGAGCGTTCCTGCTGCGTGACGGGCTGCTGCGCTTCACGCTGGCGGCCGCGCGTGGGTGTGCGTTGGCCGGTGTCGGTGGAGGTGGTGGTTGCTGTTGCCATGTGTTCTCCGGGATGATGGTGAAAACAGGTGTGACGTGATGCCCAAGGGTCGAGAAAGCGGGATGCCGGAAGCCGAGGTGTGGCAGGGGTTCTTCGACCCTGCGCACATCCTCGACCGACTGGACTGCGACCACCCCGGCAATGTGGTCGAGTTCGGCTGAGGGTACGGCCTGTTCACTATCGAGGCCGCCAGACGATCCAGCGGCACCGTGTACGCGCTGGACATCGAACCGGAGATGATTGCGGCGACGCTCACTGCGGCCGGGAAGGCAGGCGTGGCAAACGTTCAGCCGATACAACGCGATTTCGTGGTCGACGGAACCGGACTGCCGACGGGATCATGCGACTACGCGATGGTCTTCAACCTGCTTCACATTGACGACCCGGTGGCCTTGCTCCGTGAGGCATTCCGCGTCCTGATGCCCGGGGGCAAGTTGGGGATCATTCACTGGAACGTTGACCCAGCCACGCCGAGAGGCTGGCTTTCGCTTCGTTCGCCACGAGTCGGGTATCGCGCGGTGGCACTGGGGCCTACTGATGCAGCGGCCGTAGAAGTCCTGCCTCAGTTCACCCCCGGCTCCCGCATCACCCGCCTCGTTCTCGAACCGGCTGACGGCTGCTGCTCGCGGGAATACACCCCCGCCCGGTCCGCCGACAGGCACCGACCGGAAGCCCACTGGCGGAGAGCCTCGATCTTGTCGCCCGCGGTCACAGCCACAGGCACGACGTTCTGCGCGGCCTGAACAAGCGGCACGTCCAAGAGCGACGCCAGCCTACAGCACGACTTGATCTCAGCCCCGGTCCAGTTGGTGTCGTCGGGGCGGGCCTGCTTCGAGTCCAGACCGTAGTGCCTCGTGTAGATGCCCCAGATCGCGTCCTTCTGGTCACGCCCGGGGAGATCGACGAAGAACACACCGTCGAAGCGTTCAGCACGGGCGAACTCCGGCGGCAGTTTTGAGGCGTCGTTGCAGGTGCCGACGAAGAAGACGTCGCTCTCATGGTCGTTCAGCCATGTCAGCAGCGAGCCGAACACCCGAGCAGTCACGCCGGAGTCTGTTTGGCCGGATGAACTTGAACCCGCGAGCGCTTTTTCAACTTCATCTGCAAAGAGAACACAGGGTGCCATCGCGTCGGCCAACTTGAGGGCCGCCCGCACGTTGCTCTCCGACTGGCCGACGAGCGAGCCGAGCAGGGCACCGACATCGAGAACGACTGTGGGCCTGCCGGTCTCATTGCCGAGGG
>JAIXXE010000037.1 GCA_027490875.1 Alphaproteobacteria bacterium | reverse complement strand
GCGCGGTGGGCTCTTACCCCACCGTTTCGCCCTTACCGCGGTCAGCTTACGCGGGCCGTGGCGGTTTGTTTTCTGTTGCCCTATGGTCGGCCTTTGCGGAAGGCCGCCCTGCTGTTCGCAGGCCAAGTGACGTGCGGGTGCCCGGACTTTCCTCGATCTTTCAATCGCGATGACCCGGATGCGCCCCCGCTATGGCAAACTTAGTCAATCAAGGCAAGCCTTAAATACCACCCACCCAACACAGCACCCCCCGCACCAGTTACGGCGCGAGGGGTTACATGGTCGTGAGCAGGGGGCGTAGGCGCTGGGCGCATCAGTCCATCTCGCTGATGAGTTCATCATAAAGGCTAAAAACAATCATGACGAGAAGGGAGGTGGTAAAGGCTCCCAAGAAGGCAAATATCCAAGGACCCCTTCCAGCTGGATCACCAAGAATACTTGTAGCACCTGCGAGGATTAAACCGACCACAGAGAGGCCCATAACCACGCCAGTGATCAAGAATACCCAGCCCCTTATCACGGGGCGGTGGTGGAACCCACCGAACATGACGGCCTCGCTGATGGTAAGCTTGGAGACTCCTCCCTTCATCGTGGTATGAAAGCTGTACGAGACCTTCAACCCCTTCATTCGTGGGTCTTTGGCCATGCTTTCACCAAGCCAGACCACGTTTTCTGTCCATAGGGTCTTGCCCAAGGTCGCCGTGGATGAGGTTGGATGATGGAGCATGTAGTCGGGATGGCCTTGTTTCACGGCCCTCATCAAGGAACGCAGGGTTTCTTCCGTTACCACGACTTTGATAAGGTTGCGCTTGGCCATAGTCACCAAGAGCTTATTCAACACGTCGTCGATCAGCGTCGGCAACACGTGCTCTGCAAGCCAACGGCGGCTTTCTTCTCGCCATTGCGCCTCCTTGCGTGTGAACTCGCGTTCCGCAACAGCGGCTGCAAGGCGGGCATCTTCCCGGGCTTTTCGCTGCTTTTCAAGCAAATCTGCCGAGGCGGTGTTGCCGAAGAAGTCAGCCAGCCGAGCCAGCATGCTATGGCGGCGAGGCGTGGTTGCATTGGCCATGTCGGCCTCCTAACTCTCCCCCAAGCAGCTTTGGCGGGGGCGAGTGCATGACGGGCCGCTGCATGCCCCTGTGAAGTTCCTTTTAAGGCGGAACCGATGACCTTCATCAGTAATGGGCCTACCTTAAACGTTGCTATGGTCTGCATCAGGCCACTGAAACGCTTAAGATAGACCCACAGGTACTGCAATTAAGTATACTTCGCGAAGAATGTCAAGCAAACTGCCCCCCTCGGTCAGTCTCCACGGTGAGGCGGATGCGCCTTACCAAGAAACCCTGCCCACTCAAAACGCACGCGGCCCTCTTCTCGCTTTGAAAAGGGCCGCGTATCGCTAGGGGCTGAAGATAGACACGGGGGCGTTGTCAAAAATGATGTCGAGCATCGCCATGTCTCCATTATTTTCGGCAATTCTGGCCAGTTCAAGCCACATACCGCCAACCACACCGCCAATCACCCCGTCTTTGGTTATTTGAGCAAGCAGGTACGCCATCGTTCTATGGTTGCGCCCAATCACGGCCCGTCGTGCCATAGTGCCCAACATGTTCGGGTATCCTTCAGGGGCGTATTGAAACACAACTTTCAGAATTTCAGGGTCTTCTTGGTCGCACCCACACATGCCCAACTGGTTCCAGTCAAGCGTGGCACCTTCGGGTATCTTAGCCAGAAGGGACTCAAGTTCCGTAGGGCTATGGTGAAAAGCGGCGTTCACGGCAGTACGGTAGCGCAGCAGAGTTTTACTTTGAATCATCGAGGTGTTCCTTGAAGTCTCCCAGAATGGGGTGTTCCTGAGCGCTTAGGTATACCTTCGGCGGGCAAAAATCAAGTTCCCCCAAGTTCAAGAACCTTTCCCCAGACTTATCCACAACCCTGTTGACTGAAAAACCTAAAAAATAAGGGAAGGGGGGTTGCATTATCCCAACACATCCCATACTATCCCTTTGTTGCCCAAACCCAATATAATCAACGGGTGGTCCAAAGCAATGCTGTTTCTTTACATGGGCTTGGTCTTGGGTATGGAGGCTAGGTTGAGGGGATTCAGCCACGGCGCTTCGGGCAACGGTGCCGTATCAGGGGAGAAAACGCAGGAAACGTCATGACAGTCTTTTTGGCCAGCTACCTGAATGGGGTTGACCGCAAGGGGCGTGTCTCGGTTCCTGCGTCATTTCGTGCCGAGATGGCCAACCACAGCCGCCAGACAGTCGTGGTGTACCCAACACCAACCAGTCCGGCTTCACCGGGTAAAAACAATGAGAGAAAGTATCTCCATGCGTGGGCTTATGATGATTTTGTTAAACTGGCGGAACGGATTAACCGACTTCCGGCGCTCTCACCAACCCGCCAGCGGCTGGCACGCACGCTTCTTGCCGCTGCTCGGCCTTTAAACTTCGATGACACGGGGCGGATTCAGATCCCCGAGGCCATGCTGAAGGAAGCCGGCATCACCGAACACGTGATGATTGCTGGCGAAGGCGAATACTTTACGTTGTGGGAGCCCGCTGCCTTCGACGAACAAGTGGCGATGGACAGCGCCCACTATGCCGACGACCTGCACGACCTTCACGAGCTGTGGCGCAAGGAAGATTTGGAACTGGCCGACGCCAAGGCGCGGCGCAGCTAACATACCTAGGAACGGGTGGGAAAGGTTGGTTTCAAGATGACGACATGGGTCGAG
Organism: Alphaproteobacteria bacterium; assembly: GCA_027490875.1. GTDB lineage: Bacteria > Pseudomonadota > Alphaproteobacteria > UBA2136 > UBA6156 > JADCGN01. Next base: position 3,394 of record JAIXXE010000037.1, on the reverse strand, counting down.
GGTTAGGGGCGAAAGCCTCCCCCTTTTGTCATTCCACTGAAAAGTGGAATCTTCTTAAGATGCCCGAACGTACCAAGCAGATTCCAGCGTTCGCTGGAATGACAAAGGAGGTATGAGGGCATGGGGAACCGAGAAACGGGTCATGGCGAGGAGCCTGCGACGAAGCAATCTCAAAACGCCCTGACCTACGGGAGATTGCCGCGCTGCGCTCGCAATGACCCATTTGTTAAGCTTGGCATCCATTGACAACGCCAACCACATCAGGTTGCATGCTGGCATGATGCGTTGGCTTGCCGCTCTTATAACCGTTATCTTTGGCTCCTTGCCAATCGCGGGTTTGGTTGCCCAGTGCACCACGCCGGGCGAGGTGGTGTTCAGCACCACGGCCAACGCCATTCAGCTGTGCCGTGGCACCGAGTGGGTGAACATGAACCTGCCCAGCCCAACGGCCCCCAACACCGGCTGCACCAACCCAACGGGCGTGCGTGGTGAGATCGTTTTCAGCAGTACCCAGCGGGTGCACCAGGTGTGCAACGGCAGCCAATGGGCCGATATGGCGTGTGCCAGTGAGGCCACCACCGGCAGCGGCTGCACCAACCCAGCCGGGGTTACGGGCACGATTGTGATGACAACCTCCAATTCCATCACCGCCATGCTGGCCTGCAGCGGCACGCGCTGGCAGCAAATGGGGGTGCTGTGTTCAAGTGCGGGCTCGGGGATTGTTGCGACGGGCGGAACGATTACGAATGCTGGCGGATTTACAATTCATACCTTTAACAGTGGTGGAACGTTTCAACTCGTAGCTGGAGGCCCGACCAATATTGAATACCTCGTGGTAGGTGGCGGAGGTGGTGGGGGTGGAAATAACGGAAGTAATTCCGGAACTGGTGGCGGCGGTGCCGGCGGTGTTGTCTCTGGAACTTTATCTCTTTCTAATGGAAATTATACGGTAACTATTGGAGCTGGTGGCGCTGGTGGAATTAGCAATCACACTGCTGCAATTGCAGGAAGTAGTAGCAGCTTTCATACAATAACTGCTTCGGGTGGAGGACTTGGTGGATCTTGGCCATCTTTTAACGGCGGAAGCGGGGGATCAGGTGGTGGAGGCTTTCATTCTGGGACTGGTGGTGCAGGAACCGGTGGTCAGGGAAGGAATGGAGGTAACGGCCTCCTCGACTCATCTGGCGGCGGCGGCGGCGGGGCAGGTGCTGTTGGAGCTAATGGGTCTGGAAGTTCAGGTGGTAATGGTGGTGCTGGATTAGCATCAACAATTACTGGTGTCTCTGTTACCTATGGCGGAGGCGGAGGCGGTGGTAGTTATGCAAGCCCTTCAGGTGGTGCTGGAGGAGCGGGAGGTGGTAGCGCGGGCGCAGTTAATGGAAATGCGTCAAATGCAACTCCAAATACAGGTGGTGGTGGAGGTGGAGCTGGATTTGGGGCCGGTGCAGCAACTGGTGGCGCTGGCGGCTCCGGCATTGTGATCGTCCGCTACCCAAGCTAACGCTCCTTTCGATAAGCAATCTAAATCAGCACCTGCTCGACCTCATCAAGCGTGATGTCACCGCAGCGGCCACCCCCTAGATTTTTTAAGCAGTATCGGCTACAAGGCATCCATGGAACGCGCGTCAGCCCACACCTTTCCCTACCAAATCCTCACACCAGCCAGCCAGCTGGCGGCGGGTGAGGCCACCTATGCGCAAATCCCCGGGGCGGCTGGCAGCTTTGGGGTATTACCCGGTCATGCCCCGTTGGTGGCGCTGTTGGCGCAGGCCCAGCCGCTGGTGATGACGTTGGCCGATGGCACGCAGCAAACCTTCACCATTCATGGCGGTGTGGCCGAGGTTACCCCGCAGGGGCTGACCATTCTGGCCGAAGCCGCCACCCAAGCCTAGGTTGCCATGGCCACGGCTCGGGCCAAGTTACCGCCGCTGGTGCTGGATTTTGACGGCACCTTGCAGCGCGACGACCTCTCGCAACTGGCCTTGGTGTGGCTGTGGCGCACATACCCCTTGCGCGCGATTGGTGTGGTGCTGCGCGGCGTGGTACTTGGCCGCCCAGCCGCCAAACTGGCGCTGCAAGAGGCCGCCTTCAACCACCAGTTCATGCCAACCTTGCGCTGGAATACCCCGCTGATTACGGCCGCCCGCCGCAGCGGCCAACCGCTGTTGGTCGCCACCGGCAGCCCCGAGCGTTGGGTGGCCGCCCTGTTGGCCGAAGCCGGCTACACCTGGCCCGTGTTGGGCACCACCGCCACCAGCGGCAATTTTGTTGGTAAAATCAAGGCGCAAGCCCTCATCGCCCGCTTTGGCCACCGTGGCTTCGACTACGCCGGCAACAGCCGCGCGGACTTGGCAGTATGGGCCGCCTGCCGCCACGCGTGGGTGGTCTCGGCCAAAGGGCGCCTGACCAAACGCGCCGCCAAACGGGCGCTAATCCAGAAAGTTTTCCCCGCATGAGAATGATGAACGACCGCCAGCGCAAAGTCGCCCACGAAGTGCAGCAGCACGCCGCCTTGGCCCTGTTGCAGGGGCGGGTGCATAGCACGCTGCCGCTGACGCGCCTGACCGTGGTGGCCTGTTGGGTCAGTGCCGACCTGCGCTTGGCGCGGCTGTACCTCGACCTGCCGACCGAACTGAACAGCCCCGCCACCTTTGCCCGTGCCACCGCCGAACTGGCCAAGCCGCTGCGGCATTATCTGGCCAGCCAACTGCATCTTAAAAACGTGCCCGCTCTCTCCTTCCACCCGCGCGAGGTGTAGCCCCATGCCGTGGCAACCGCTGCACGGTCTCCTCTTGGTCGATAAACCCACTGGCATGAGCAGCGCTGGCGTGGTTGGCAAGGTGAAATGGCACCTTAAGCAGGCCGGAGCGCCCAAAAATGTGAAAATCGGCCACGGCGGCACGCTGGACCCTTTTGCCACCGGCCTGCTGCCGCTAGGAGTAGGCCAAGGCACCAAAGCCCTGCAAGGGCTGCTGGAAGGCCCTAAGGGCTATGTATTTACGCTTCGCTTTGGGGTGGCGACCGATACCCAAGATTACACGGGCACGCCGCTGGCCACCAGCACGGTGCTGCCCAGTTTGAACCAGCTAGAGGCCATCCTGTCAGCCTTTACCGGCGTTTTGCAGCAAACACCGCCTGTCTTCAGTGCCCTAAAAGTGGGGGGGCAACGGGCCTATGCGCTGGCACGGTCGGGGCAGGTCGTGGAACTGGCAGCGCGCCAGATTGAGGTTTACGACCTTAAAATCGTTGAGTTTTCTAACACCACAGCCACACTGGCAGCCACCGTGAGCAAGGGCACCTATATCCGCACGCTGGGGGCTGATATGGCCCAAGCGCTCGGCAGCGTGGGGCACCTGACGGCCCTGCGCCGCACCCAACATGGGCCGTACCATCT
>JAIXXE010000067.1 GCA_027490875.1 Alphaproteobacteria bacterium | reverse complement strand
GCCGCTACTTGGCGGGCAACGGTTTGGGCTACCTGGGCGTTTTGTTCGGGGGTTTGAGGGCGCGGGGCCGATTGCAGGTTCAGGCCATAGGCCCGCAACGCCGTCATCACCGTCCAGCGCGGCAGGCCGCTATCGCCGGTACGGCTTAAATAAAGCCCCATGGTGGAAACCTGCCGCAGCGCCACCGAGCGAAGCTCGGAATTGGCAATCGAGCTGGCCGTGGCCGTGACCTGCACCAACGACGCCCGCTCGGCCTGTTGCAACCCGGGTGCTTCGGCTATCTGGGTCAGCACCGCACGTACATCGGCTGGCACCGCTGCAACGCCTGCGCTGAGCCCTGTGGCTCCAGCAACGGTGTTGGGCGTTCCAACAATCATAAGGTCATCCTGACACTCTCGTTTTTTTGGCAGCCTTAGGGGGTTTTAAACCCTGTTGGCGGCCATGGCTTCATCTGGTTAGAGACTTAGGCCTCGTCCATGCTCTCCTAGCATACATTTATCATACCGCGCGAGAACGCAACCTGACAAGACCCGCAAGGGGGTGAGGGTAAGATACATGTCCTGCTGTGCCTTTAACGCAACAACCGTGCCTTAGGCGTAATTGATGTTAAAATCCATACCGTTAAGGCGCTTTACCAAGTCGCCATAGCCGCGACTGATCTTTTGCACGCCCGTCAAAACCGTGGTGCCTTCGGCCACGGCGGCGGCAATCACGTAGGCCAAGCCGCCACGCAGGTCGGGCACTTCCAGTGGAGCCGCAAGGGCCTTAAGGGGCGTTGCGCCCATTATCAGGGCACTATGGAAGTGACCCTTGTGCTGAAAGCGGCAGGGCTTGCCAACACATTCCGTGGAAAGTTGAATTTTAGCCCCCATGTCATTCAAAGAATGGGTAAAGCCAAGTCTATCCTCATACACTGTCTCGTGCACCGCGCTCACGCCATCGGCTTGGGTCAGCATCACCACAAAGGGCTGTTGCCAGTCGGTGGCAAAGCCGGGGTAGACGTCGGTTTCCAGCAAAATGGGCTGCAGCGGGCCAGCCCGAAAGAAGCGCAGGCTCTGGGGCCCCACCAGTTCAAAACCGCCACCAACTTGGCGGTAGTAGGCCAAAAAGTTGTTCAAGGTCTCGGGCTGAATGCCGTGCACGGTTAGGTCGCCGCCTGTGGCACCCGCCAAGCTGGCCCAGCTGGCAGCCTCAATCCGGTCTCCCAGGCAATGCATGGTGGTGCCTTGCAGGCTGGCCACACCCTCAATCCTAATTTCCCGCCCCGGGCTTACAAAAATCACCGCGCCCATTGCCCGCAGCATGGTAACGAGGTGAATAATTTCAGGCTCAATCGCCGCGTTGGCAATAATGGTCGTTCCGCGTGCCAGTACCGCCAGAAAGAGGCAGGTTTCGGTAGCCCCGACACTGGGGTAATGCAGCGCAAAGTGGGTGCCCTTCAACTTTTTGGGGGCTTTGGCAGCCATATGTTCGCGGTCAACCTCAATCGTTGCGCCAAAGGCTTCGGCGGCCGATTCATGAATATCGATGCGGCGCTTGCCAATATCGCAACCATCCAGGCGGGGGATTTCCGCCTCGCCAAAACGGTGCAGCAGCACGGGCAGCAACAAAATCGGGATGCGGTTGCTGCGGCTGTCGGGCGTGCTGACGCGGCTGGTATTCAGCCCACTGGGGTCGATGTGCAGGGTTTTATCATCGTGCCACGTTACGGCCACCCCCACGCTGCGCAGCAGGCCCATGGTAATATCCACATCCCCAATCGGGGGGACGTTGGTCAGGATGGTGGGGCTGTTGCCAAGGCAAGCCGCCACCATGGCTTTGGTGGCAAAATTTTTGGCGCCGTAACAGGTAATTTCGCCCTTGACGGGGCGGCCGCCTTCAATGCTGTAGCTGGTTGTCATGGCCATACCATGGGGCGGATTGGGCCGCAGGGCAAGCGGGCGGCGCAGCTTTTTAACCCTCACGGCTGAGAGTTACCTGACCCTGACCAGACCTACTGAATGTTTAGGAGTAAAGGTCATAGCCTATAAAAAACCGAAGCACCCCACTTGTCAGGCAGGGTTAGGCGGGCGCACCATAAGGTATGGTTAGGATGTTTTCCCGTACAACCACCCCTCCCCGTCAGCCAGCCGCTGCCCCCAGTAACCTGCCCTTTAACCAATGTAACAAGGAGAACCAAACCCCATGCGCGTAACCATTGCAGGCGTTCATATGACAACCGGCGATGCCCTGAAGCAGCACGCCGAAGCCAAAGCCACCGAGTTGGCCCATCATTTCGAGAAAATTAACACCGTCCATGTGGCCTTTGTGCAAGAACCCCACCACCACCATCTTCACGCAGCCGAATTAACTGTACAGGCCAACGGCATAACCCTGCGCGCCGAAGGCCAAGGCCTCGATTGGTACGCGGCGCTGGATGAAGCCACCGCCAAACTGGTGCGCCAGCTGGAAAAATATAAGGGCCGCCTGAACAAACACCGCGAGCGCCGCAGCCAGTTTAAGGAACACTTAAAAGATATGGGCCCCATGGCCATGGAAGAACGCCTGATGGCCGAAGAAGCGCTGGATGGCGCCCCGACCGACTTCTTTGCCGCCTTTGCGCCCAAGGTCGCCAAAAAGGAAGTGAGCGAGGTGGCCCCGATGAGCCTGGATGAAGCCGTGATGCAGATGGATTTGCTGCACAAACCGGCCTTTCTGTTCCGGAACGCGCAAACGGGCGTGCTGAATATGGTCTACCGCGAAGGCGAGAATGCCATTCGGTGGGTTGCGCCCAAAGAGGCTTAACACCTTAGCGCGGCTCCATGGTCGTCAGCGCCTAACACGGCCCCCACATCCGCAATATCGGGCAGCGCCAACAACGGGGTTGTGTCTAAGGTGGGTGGCACCAGCACACCGCCAACGCCGGGGATGCTTGCGAGCAACGCCACCTGCTGCGCCATAGGGGGCAACGCTCCCCACGGGGCCGGTAACGCCAGCCGCTGCAAAGCCTGCTGCGCGGGCAACGCGGCCGCGGCCACCGCCAAGGTGCCAAGGTTAGGCAGCAAGGCGTCCCACGCCTGCCGCAAGGGTTCGGCGCTAGGCAAGCCTTGCAGGGCCTCTTCAAGCACGGGCCAGATATGCCGCACAAAGCGCTGGGCTATCAGCGGCGTCGGCCATGGTGCATGCCCTGCTTGCAACGCTTGCAGCGCCATGAACATCGGCTGCCCCGCAAGGTGGGGCCATTGCCCATGCAGGGTTTGGTGCAGCCGCGCCTCGGCTTCGGCTACCTGCGTCAGCGCTGCCAAAGCTGCCTGCATGGTGCTGGCACAAGCCGTAGCTTGGGGCTGCGCTTGCGGTACCACCAGCACCCACCAGCCTAACCGCGCTGCAAGTTCAAGCGGGCTTACGCGGGCTTCTTTATGCAAGGTATTAGCGTTAAACAGCAGGCTTAGATCCAGAACATCCAGCGGGGCCAAGAGCACCCGTATCGCTGGGCGCTTGGGGCGCCCCCAAGCTGCCATTGCCGCTTGCTGCGCCACGGCCAACACCGCATGCAGCGGCCAGCGGGTGTCGGGCTCGGCCACGCACGGGGCAGCCACCCCGTAGGCTTGCAAGGTGCCCTGCATGACCCGCTGTTCCAGTTCAGTCAGGGCGGCCAACAGCTCGTGCGTCTGCATGGCCTCGGTCAGGGGGAGTAACACAATGTCGGCAGGTGCGTTGACATTGGGCGTTACCAACAAGCCCACCACCCCTTCAGGTAAACTGGTAGGCCAAGGTGCCGAGCCTAGCAGCACGTTCACGCCCTCGGGCAACTGTGGCAGCGCGGCTTGGCCACGGGCATCCAACACCACTTTGCTATGGGTAAACCCTAGATTTTCCCGCCACCAACTGGCCGCAATGGCTGGGTTTTGGCGCCACGCCGCTTCGGCAAAGCTCCGGCTGGGGTGGGGCAGCGCCTCGGCTGAAAGAATGGTGAGCACAGCAGCACTTTTGACATGCCAACCGCTTGTGTGGCAAGCGGCATTGAGGGCAAGGTGGCGGCATGAAAAAGAAACAATCACCTGCTCTTCCCGCCACTGGCAAATCATCAACCCCAGCATCCACGCCAGCGGCTGTTCGCCCTTCGGCCTGCGAAAACCTAAAGTTTGGCAAGTTCTCCGCCATGGTCGTGGCACCCTTGGCCCTGGCCATTGGCGTATGTGTTGCCCTGTTGGTGGCCGCTGCCTTTCCAGTGAGCAGTCAAGGGCCGATTGACCGCGCCGCTGTTGAAGCCATTGTCGCCGACTACATCGCCAACAATGGCGACAAGCTGAAAGAGAGCCTCATTGCCGCCGATCTTAAATCCCGGCAATCTGCGGTGGCCGACCTCATAACCGACCAAACCCCTACCCGTGGCCCTGCCAACGCCCCTGTCACGATCATCGAGTTTGGCGATTTTGAATGCCCCTTCTGTGCCCGTGTTCAGCCAACAATCGATGCTCTGGAAAAGGCCTACGAAGGAAAAATTAGGTTTGCCTACAAGCAACTGGCCCTACCCTTCCACGCCCAAGCCAAACCTGCTGCCTATGCCGCGCTGGCCGCGCAAAACCAAGGGAAGTATTGGGAGTTTGCCGACCAGCTTTGGGCCAATGCTGCCAACCTTAATGATGCGCTGTACCAAAAAATTGCCCAAGACCTGAAGCTGAACCTGAACCGCTTTAACCGCGACCGTGCGAGCAAAGCGATTCAGGACTTGGTTGAAAAAGACATGGCCGATGCCCAGCGGGTAGGCGCGCGCGGCACGCCGTTCTTCTTCATTAATGGCGAGCCTATCAGCGGCGCCCTGCCCGAAGCCGAGTTTCGTGCCGTCATCGATGCCGCCCTCGCTGCCGCCCAATAGCCTACGGCCGCGGCGCCTGCCGCTGTTGCCGCTGGCTGCCGCTGCTTTGGTGGTGCTTGGGTTGCTGATGGTCGCCCAATGGGCATGGCAACAACGCCAGGCAACAGCCAGTGGCGATGTAACTTTAACCAGCGCCGTGAACAATTCTGGCAACCCCTTTGGCGCGATGGTTGCCCTGCGCGAGCGCGATGCCGCAGCCCGCAAGATGCAATCCTTGCGACCACGCCGCGTGGCCACCCCTCCACCACCTGCCGACCAACTGTTGGGCAACGCCGAAGCCACGGTGGTGGTAACAGTCCTGCTCGACCCCGCCAACGGGGCCCAGCGTACCCAAGCCGAGCAGTGGATGGCGGTGGCGATGCAGCAACCTAAAGTTAGGATTGAGCAACGCTACGCCCCCGCCAGTAACAGTGTGGCGGGCGGGATGGCATGGGCGTTGGCCCAACGGTTTGGCCGTCAGGCCGAGTTCTGGCAACTGTTGGCGATGCTGCCGGGCAACCAAAGCGATGCAGACATGTTAAGCCTGTTGCTGCGTTTAGGGATTCCTGCCAATCGGGTACGGGCCGAGCTTAACAACCCCGCCAGCCCGGCGCTGCTGCAAGCCAATCTGGCCGCCGCTTGGGCCAAACAGGAAGGCCTGAGCGGCCCGCTGCTGTTGCTGGATGGCTTGGTGGTGGATGGCATTGCGCTTCACCCCGAACTGCTGGCGACCTACTTGCAACGCTTGATAAAGCAAGAAGATTTGATTCAACTCGATGACCTGTTGCTGATGCGGCGGCAAGCCATCAGCGCCCCCACGCAGCAATATTAGTGGCCGCCGGCAGCCTGTTTGGCCAGCTTGGGCTCGTACACAAAGCGGTGGCTGCAATAGGGGCACACCACGTGGCTGGGGCGCCCTTGGGCGTCATCCACCATGCTTAAAAAAACCTTGGGGTGGCGGCCCCACGCGGGGCCACTGCACGCCACGCGTAGAGTCCCCACTTTCGTAAGGTCGTCTTTACCTTCCGGAGTAATTGGCTCGGCCATGGGCTGGTATTGTTCCTTTGCAAGGGTTATAAGCGCACCCTATGGCCCTGACAACCCTTGCCCCGCCCCCTGCTGCAATTCCAGCGGTGCCCTTCTGGTTTTTACGCCACGGCGAGACCGACTGGAACGTGGCCCACCGGATTCAGGGGCATACCAACACGCCACTGAATGCCACCGGCTTGGCCCAAGCCGAGGCCGTCGCCCAGCAGCTCAAACCCATGGGGATTGCCCGGATTATCAGCAGCCCGCTGCAACGCGCTGCCGATACCGCAGCAGCCGTGCAACGCGTGCTGCAAATACCGCTCGAACACGATGAGCGGTTGAAAGAACGCTACTTCGGGGCCTTTGAAGGCCGCGACCGCCACGAGATTCTGGCCCAGCACAACCGCCCCTCCGACGCCCTGTACTACGACCTCCTCCCCCCCGACAGCGAAACCAGCGCCATGCTGCAAGCCCGCATTGCCGCGGCCTTAAGTACCCACCTCAGCGCCCATGCGGCACACCCTCTGCTGTTTGTGGGCCACGGCGCCTACATGGCGCACTTGTGCGAATTGCTCGGCCTCAACAGCCGCCTGCGCTTTGCCAACGCCTTGCCCTACCACTTCCAGCCAAGCCCAACGGGGTGGGCCATGGTGCCTCACCAACCATTGAGTACCTTTTAATGAGCTTCGTCGTTTTTATAGGAATGGGTCATTGCGCGCGGAGCGCGGCAATCTCTCTAAAGGCATAGCTAAGCGAGGTTACTCTAGCGAAGCCCATCACCACCTGTTACAAATTTCACCCTCATGGCGGCCCCCGCCTCCGCGAGGGTAAACTCCGGCCGCCATCCACGGAGTCTTTTTTTAAGCGTGGATCACGGGCTTCCCCGTGATGAGGGAACTTTTTTGGCTGTATAGCCAAGCCCAAGAATACTTACCACACACATTGCCCGTCAT
>JAIXXE010000019.1 GCA_027490875.1 Alphaproteobacteria bacterium | reverse complement strand
GAATGCTGCCGATAGTGACCGGCACTTGCAGGAAGTTGCAATGGTTGAACTGGTTGATGAAAGAGCCAGTGGTGCTGATGGCCCAGCAGAAATTGACGAACTTCGTTCCGTAGCAGCGCAGAGTGTTGCCAACGCCACCGAACTCGTGCGACCAACCCGCACCGAAACCAGTGACAACGCCGCCGTTAAAGATCACCTCGCTGCCAGCGCTCAGAGCGCTTCCGTCGACAATTCGATCCGCACCGGAGCTATTCCGAGAGGTGTAGAACGAGTCGATATACTCTTGATACGGCGCCAGAAAACTGGAAAACGTAGCCGACCCGCAGGCAATTTCACATTCCTCCACCCGAAGCCTTGCGACTTGGCCGCGCATAACGTGGGGAACGTTGCCCTTCACGTTACGGAGCGTGTATTTGCACGCAGAGGGTGCAGTAAAGAAGCTGATTAGTCCGGTGTCTGGCTGCCAAGTTGACGCGGTAGCGGTCACGCGATCAATCTCAAGCACATTGAGAGCCCCAGCAACGCTAGAGTCAATGACGATTCCGCCCTGCGCCGAGTTGGTCGTAACAACATCCTCAAGGCTAAGACCGCGGATGGTCAACGCGTTGACGCCGCAGCCGGTTTGGACGCCCATGCGGGCCTTACTGACGTAGCAGTTCTCAAGCACCACGTCTGCAAAAGTCCCCGAGCCAGTGACGTTGATGCCGGCCGGCATGTACCCCGCACCACCAAAGATGCGGCAACCGATGGCGTTGATTGTTCCGCGGCTGTTGTTCCCGCCGCCAAGCACCCACAGCCCGATGATCCGGCCGCTGGTCTGACCAGCATTCCCGGCGATGTCGGTGGCGATGCAATACAGCCAGTCCACCGAGTTGGTGTTTTCGGCCCAAAACCCTCCGTTGTATTCGGTCAGGCTGTCGTCGCAGTTATTGGCGTTTGAGGCAAGGCAAAACAGCGCCTGGATCTGTTCGGACTTGTCGGCGCCATTACCCTCGGACACAAACCCAATGCGACGGAAGTCGTCCGCCCAGCAGCCGATCCAACGCGAGCGCGAGCAAGCGCCAAAGTAGAACCCATCCGCAGCACCACCAACGATTCCGATCGTGCTGTAACGAGTATTGCTGGTGCGACACCCCCAAAGGTCAATGCGCAAGCCGGAAAAGAAGCCGAATCCAAGATTGACGCAGTTGTTCGCTCGGCACTCGCGCAGCGTCAAGAACGACCGGCCGTCACCAGCAAAACCCGTTGATTTCAGCGAGCCGTCAACCGTCAGGCCCTCAATCGTGATGTTGTCGGCGGCCAGGACAACCACCGCCTGAGTGTTGTTCGTGCTGACCGTGGTCCTGGTCTGCTTGATAGTTGCGCTTCGCCCAATGACATTCACGCGGACAGAAAACGAACCGTTGAAGTTGAACGTCTTGCCAGGCGGGAGCAATAGGCTGCTGCCAGCCGCAAAGGCCGCCGCCTCTGCCGCGATCAAGGCCGCCGTGTCGTCGGCAACGCCGTTGCCAACCGCGTTGAAAGGCGCGTTTACGGGGTTGATTAGGGTCGAAAGCGCCAACCCGCCGGTGCCTTGTGGATAGGTGACAGCATGGCTAAACCCAGCCAGTGCCAAGCCTTTTGCAGATGCGTTGCTAGCGAGATCAGCTTGAAACTGATCTAGTTCGGCCTGCAAAATGAGCGAGTTGTCAAAGTCAGTTGCCGTCATGCTGGATAGCACAAGACGGCCACGCTTGTCCTTGACGGTTACTGAGTAATCCCCAGAGGCGTAGACAACAGCGGCCGACCCAGACCGAGCGGGGTAGCCGTTAAGGGTGCGGATCGGCTGTGCAGCGGGTTGCGTTCCAGCGGCGTCCCAATAGACCGTCACCGGATTTGTTTCAGGGTTCTGGTTCGGCTGACCAAAGTACAGGCGGCCGTCATCCAGCGGCTTGCCGTCAAGGTCAAAAAACTGCTGGAGAGGTGGGGAGATTGCGAGGGCCATGATGTGCCTATTTTTCCTCTGACTGTGGTTGCTCGGTAGCTTGAGAAACAGCAATCAAACGCTTAAGAATAGCCGCTTCCTCTTTGCTTCCCGGGCTGGTCGCGGCAAGCCTAATCATCAGATTGCGGACTGGCTTTGACTCCATTGCCCTAGCTGCCAAACCAATAGTTGCGCCGCCAGCAGTAGCGGCACCAGCGCTGCCGAGAATGTCGGCCAAAAACGCACCGCCCAAAAACGGGACTGCTTGAACGCCCGTGGGCGGCGCGGCAGCGAAATCACCAGCGCGTTGCGTGGCAATGATGGCGCGGCGCAGGCCCTCGACTTGCTCAATCTGGTCCTTGGTGAAGAAGATTCCAACTTGATCTGACAGCTTTCCTAGGTTGTTTGAGAAAACCTTGGGGCTTACGTTATCAAGACCATCCTTGGCGGCATCTTGCAGCGCCTTTTGCACAATGGCCGCTCGGGCGGATGCCCTGCCATCGTTAGACAGGTTTGCGTACAACTTTCGTACATCGCTTGGCTTGTTGCTAAAAAGCAGCGAGCGGATGTTTTCCGGCGTCTCGTTTCCGGTGTTGAGCGCAAGCTTGAGTCGTTTGTTGTCGACCTCTCGCATCAAGCCGGCTAGTGTTCCGTTCGCAACCTTCCATTGCCTAGCAGCCCGCTCTCCACCCGCAACCTTGATGTGGTCTGCCATGTCTTGGCGCAGAGCCGAATAGATGCGCGACGGAATTTTTGCTGCCATGTCCCGAGACACACCAAGCTCCGGTTTGGTGATCTGGTCGCCAAGCAACTTGCGAAGCTCATCCAAGCGGTCAATTGGCTGGTTTTGCAGAGACTCTCGGAAGTCAGTCAAAAGTGTGGTGATGCCGCCTCGCTCTGCTGCCGGCCCCATGGCGGCGATCTCGGCCAGTT
>JAIXXE010000086.1 GCA_027490875.1 Alphaproteobacteria bacterium | reverse complement strand
GGCTCTGGTTTTAGGCCAAATGCCCCCATGCCTACACCCGCTGCCCGCGCCCGCGGGGGTGTAGATTGAACCAAGGGCCGCGAAACAAGGAAACGACACATGTCTATCACCGTAAAACGCAAGGCCGAACTGGTTAAGCAATATGCCACCAAGGAAGGCGACACCGGCAGCCCCGAAGTACAGGTGGCGATTCTCTCCGAGCGCATCCGCAACCTGACCGAGCATTTTAAGACTCATAAGCAAGACAAACACAGCCGCCGCGGCCTGATGATGCTGGTTAGCAACCGTCGCAGCCTGCTCGACTACCTGAAAAAAGGCAGCACCGAGCGCTACGCCAAACTGATTGAAGCTCTGGGCCTCCGGAAGTAAATGAGGTCAGAAATTTGCTTGGCAAATTTCTGGTAACCGAATTTATCCCCGCGCAGGTGGGGATTTTTAATGCAGTATCAAAAATTCAAGGCCGCCTGATGAGGGCGGCCTTGTTGTGTTGGCTCGTAGTGATCGTAAGCAAGGCCCCTATCATGGCCGTGTCAGGCTAGGCGAAACCAGTCCGCTCAAAGTGCTGGGCAGCCTCTACATGAAAGGCATGGCTGCCGCACACCACCTCGTAGTTGGCCACGGGCAGGTTACCGCCGGTTACGGCAAACAGATCGCCCAAGAAGTCCAGCGCCTTATGCAGCACAGCTTCACGGGCGGCATCAGGGTGGTCCAATGCGTTCGCAAGGATGCCGTTAAAGCGGTATTGGGCCCCAAGCTCGGCAGGATTGCGGTGAAGCAACCCTAGCCGCCAGGCCCATGCCCCTTGCCAGGCCAGCCCAAACGATTTAGGCTAGGCTTCAGCCCGAAGGTCGTGCCATTCCACCACCGCCTCCTGTTGGCCAATCTGCCGCCAGCCCCACAGGTTGTTGGTGAAGTTGATGGCGCATGTCAGGCGTGGCGCGGTTTGATCAGCTTTAAGCGGGGTCAGGCTGATGCGTTGCCAACCATGCTTATACTCTACGGGCTGGTGCAAGACCAAGGGCGCCTGCGGTGTTGGCAGTTCACGCGTCCCCCCTGCGGCTTCAATCAGCTTCAGGTAGGCCTCCACCGTTCCATCGAGCAATGGCACTTCTGCCCGATTTGTAGGGACGTGCAGCGTACAGGCGCTTATCCCCGCAATCGCCAGTGCGGCCATTAGGTGTTCAACCGTATCCAGCTGCAAGTCTTCGTGCTGCGGGTGCACCACGCGCGTCCGCCGCATGGCGGTCCGTACGCAAGTGTGACCTAACCGCAGTGGCGGCACTGTCGTTTTGAGCCACTTTAGCCAAATACCGGGCTTGGTTGATGGGGAAAGTTCCAACGTGCCTGTGCCGGGCCTTAGCAACAAGGGGCCAGCAATCGTCACGTTGTTCATTAAAGTGTTACCGAGCCACATGGGGGGACCCTCTGAAAAGTAAGACCAGCGACGTAGCTGGATTGGCCCAGCGGTACAGGGTTTTGGCCGTAGCCGTCAACCCCTTTTCCTTTATTTAATACAGTAAAGTCATGGTTTAGAAGCCTTTTTGGGCTCTGTGTGGTTGCGAGCTTGCAACCTGCCTTGGTCTGGGCTAGAGAAATGTTTAACTCCACACGTTTACCCGAGGACGCCATGCACGATACGATGACGCCTGAAATACTCAGTCACATCATTAGTTTTGTTGCGAGTAGCCAAAAAAATAAACGAAGCGGTCTCATCGCTCCCTTGTTTGGAGTCACGAACCTAGCCGTGTGCGAGTTTACACGCAAAGGCGGCATGATCATGCTCACGCTCCAAATAAAACCTAAAAGTGACGCGGTGACGCTGTGTTTTAGTGAATTTCGAAGAAAATTCAGCCTTACCGAGAGAAAATTCATCGGTTATCAGCTGTGCTTTCCCTTTTAAGCACCTACGCCATGCTTAAGGCCGCCCATGGGCGGCCTTTGCACGTTACGAAGCCGGCTGTTTAAGCAGCGACTGCAAAACTTTCTCGTTCAATCAGCACTCCTGCCAACGAAGGAATGGTGTTGACCGTCTGCCTGCAACGATCGAGAACCAAGTTGCAGAAGTCGTCAAAACTTCGTGTGTCAGCCTGCCCCTTTTTGGTTTTGAACGACATCGTAACATCAAACGAGATTCCGATGAGCGAAACCCCACGCTTCCTTGATCCATCCATCTTGTCTTTGATAATGGTATCATGGTGGTTTCTGAACTCGATAATCCCACTATTCTGGGATTCGAGCACAATGGTACCGTAGAGAATAACCTTGATCAGCGCGATGCTTGGTTCGTCAAGCGGGCACCTGATACCATCGATAGATTTAGATGCAGCGAAACTTACATAAGAAGAGAAATTAACAAGAGGCATCTTGCTCTCCAAGGTGTGAGAAAAGGAAATTGCAGTACCAAACTATAACTTTCACTCCTGTTAGAGTCAAGAATGAAGGCCGCCCATGGGCGGCCTTCGTTCGTCTGGTGATGCCGTCAGGGGTTCCCGCTTTCGGGAGACCTAAGGGGCACGCTACGCGGCTTGGGGCTAAGGCCCCACCCCCCCAGCGTCGCTACTGCATTCGCCAGCATCGTGTGGATTGGGGAGCCTTGTTCCACCTGCCCGCATGCGGCGTCAAGTTCGGCTTGCAACCTCATCAGCGAGGTTACCGGTATTTCAGCCCGAATGGCCTTCAGGCTCGTCTCAGGGTTCATGGGTGATTCACTGCGATTCGCTACATGCTGGTTGCACATCGAACGTGGTTCCTTTT
The DNA here is from genome assembly GCA_027490875.1 of Alphaproteobacteria bacterium. Taxonomy (GTDB): domain Bacteria; phylum Pseudomonadota; class Alphaproteobacteria; order UBA2136; family UBA6156; genus JADCGN01. The sequence continues at coordinate 18,717 of JAIXXE010000086.1, read as the reverse complement.
AAACGTGAGTGTTACATTAAGGTGATTGGGATTAAACCCTTGGAAGCAGGGTGGTGCACGCAGCTATGCATCATTATTACTTTACAATGGTATATATGCGCTATATTATACATCTATAACCTTAGGATTCATGCTACCCGATGCGTAGGCCCAAAACCCGCGACACACGTGCCCTGTTGGAAGAGATTTTGCAATCCCGCATTTGCGAGACCCATGCCGATATTCAGCGCGAGTTGGCCAAGCATCAAGTGCACATTACACAGGCCAGCATTTCGCGCGCGTTGGGGCGGGTTGGGGCGATTAAAACTACCCTCCCCAACGGCCAGACTGCCTACCGCCTGCATAAGGGCACGGTGCTGTACCGTGCCCAAAGCCCAAGGGTTACGCGGCAGGCGATTGCGCATCATCTGGCCGAGCGTATCATCGCCAACGGCACCGCCTTGGTGGTGTTGGGCAAGCCCGACAGCGGCCGCTATTTAGGAACATTTGTGGATGACGCCGCCCTGCCCCATGTGGCCGGTACCATTGCGGGTGGCAATACGTTGCTGATTCTTCCTCTTGCCCATAAAAGTTATGAAAAAACCTGTGCCGAAGTCCGGCAGCTGTTCCCGCATACCACCTTTATCAAAAACACATAGTATAGCGTATAGTTTTGTAACCTTACTCCAGCCTCACCATACCGAAGGCCTGTGCTTGCAGGGTTTAGGAGGGCGGCTTAGGCTACCTGCATGACCACCCTGATTCTGTTTGATAACGATGGCGTGCTGGTGGATAGCGAGCCGCTTGGCAACTTGGCGCTGCTCACCACCATGGCCGACTACGGGCTTACGCTGGACATGGCATGGTGCTACACCCACACGCTGGGCCGCCGCCCGCCCGAAACGGGCGCACTGATTGAACAGACCTTTGGCGTGACCTTGCCCACCAATTGGCAAGAGGCCTACGAGGGCCACTCCTTGGGGCTGTTTAACACACTGCAAGCGATGCCCGGGGCCCATAGCCTGCTGGAAGCCTTACAGCAGCGCGGCCAACGTTTTGGCGTGGCAACCTCTAGTACTTTACCCAAAACCCGTAAAAAGTACCACGTGACGGGGCTGGAGAGCCTGATTGACCCCGCCACCATCACCACGGGTGAAGAGGTGGCCAACGGCAAGCCCGCCCCCGATATCTTTCTACGCGCCGCCGCCAAGGCTGGGGTGGCACCCGCCGATTGCTTGGTGCTGGAAGATAGCGTGGCAGGCGTGGAGGCCGCTGTGGCTGCTGGGATGAAGGTGTACGGCTTTTTGGGCGGCAGCCACATCCCTTACCTGCCCAACCATGCCGCCACCCTGCAGCAGGCTGGCGCGGCTGGGGTGATTGACGCGTTAAGTGAGGTTGTGGGGTTGCTGGAGGCCGCCGAGAAACAGTCTAAGTCACTATAATATTAGATATTATTAAATTATATACAAAAATTACTTGTAATAATAGAATTACATACGTATTATATAGATGTTATACCTACATGGTGAGGAAACCTCCCCCATGCGGGGAGTCTACTTTCCCTTTTCGCTCTGTAGGATTTAGTTCCCCCAACCCTATGAGGATCTTCATGGACAACAAGAAATACGCTGCGATTGCCGAAGCGGCGGCGGTCTGGTGGGTAGAAGCTATCCAGAATCCAAAATTCGATAATGGCAGCCCAGAACAAGGTGGCTCACCCATAGCGAGTATACTCGCCATGTTGACCCACAAGCCACAAGATAGTTCGGCCGTGTTGGCATTCAAGACCAACTTGGCCAAGCGCATTGAATCCGAGCTGGCGAGTGGTCGCCATAGCATGTACGGACTTTCAATCGGGGTGGACTACCATCCTGATGAGATACTTGCTGAAGCTGCTAACGCGGCTGAGATGAGTGGAACTGAAATGTCTGTTTTCCCTTGGAAAACCCATATGCGAATCGATACCAAAACAGGAACAATCAACGTTTCGCATGGTTATCGAGCCCCCATGCGACAGATCTACCCTTCGGCATCATAAATAGCCTCGTAACCCACAACGAGGCGATACCGATAAGGCCGGCGCTTACGCGCCGGCCTTAATCTTTTTCTATGATTAAGGTAAAAAAACGCCCCCATAAGGGGGCGATAGAGTGGTTCAGCAAAGGTTACTGGGCGGAGGGCTTCATGGCCTCGCGCTGGGCCTTCATCGCCTCGCGTTCGGCCTTTTTGGCTTCACGCTTTTTCATGCGTTCCGCCTTTTTGGCTTCGTGAGTCGCCTTTATTTCGCCTTTTTTGGCTTCGATTTTGGCCTTCATGTCCGCCTTGTGGGCCTGATGCTCGGCTTTCATTTCGGCCTTATGGGCTTCGTGCTTGCCCTTCATGTCGGCGCGGTGGGCTTCCCGTTCGGCCTGCATGGCTTGCCGTGCGGCGGCTGGGTTACCCATCTCGGTTGGCTGCGCGATAACGGGAGCAGCCAGCGCCAGTAACGCGAGAGTGATGATTGGTGTCTTCATCGGTCGTTCCTTTGGTTGATTGAACGCCCCTAGCCTACGCCGCTTGGCACAAACAACAACCCCGCTGGAGCGGGGTTGCAAGGTTGGGGTTAGGTGTACCCGGGTTGATTTACCCAGCCAGTTTGGCAGCCTTTTCCACGGCTTCCTCGATGCTGCCCACCATATAGAAGGCCACTTCGGGCAGGGCGTCGTGCTTACCGGCCAGAATTTCCTGAAAGCTGCGGATGGTGTCGGCCAGCTTGACGTACTTGCCCGGCATCCCCGTAAACTGCTCGGCCACATGGAAAGGCTGGCTGAGGAAGCGCTCGAGGCGGCGGGCGCGGTGCACCACGGTTTTATCTTCTTCACTCAACTCATCCATCCCCAAAATGGCGATGATATCTTGCAGCGCCTTGTAGCGTTGCAGGGTGTTTTGCACCTGCGTGGCCACCTTGTAGTGCTCGTCGCCCACAATTTGTGGGTCCAGCATCCGGCTGGTGGAATCCAGCGGGTCAACCGCCGGGTAAATGCCCTTTTCCGCAATGCTGCGGTTAAGCACGGTGGTGGCATCGAGGTGCGCAAAGGTGGTGGCAGGGGCTGGGTCGGTCAGGTCGTCGGCGGGCACATACACGGCCTGGACGCTGGTGATGGAGCCCTTTTTGGTGCTGGTGATGCGCTCTTGCATGGCGCCCATGTCGGTCGCCAGCGTGGGCTGATAGCCCACAGCGGAAGGAATACGCCCCAACAGCGCGCTCACTTCGCTGCCTGCTTGGGTAAAGCGGAAGATGTTATCCACGAAAAACAGTACGTCCTGCCCTTCCTGATCGCGGAAGTATTCGGCGCAGGTCAGGCCGGTCAGGGCCACACGGGCGCGGGCGCCGGGGGGCTCGTTCATCTGGCCGTACACCAAGGTGGCCTTGCTCTTTTTGGCATCGCCCAGCGTAATTACGCCCGATTCCATCATTTCGTGCCACAGGTCGTTCCCTTCGCGGGTGCGCTCGCCCACCCCGGCAAACACGCTGTAGCCACCGTGGCCTTTGGCGATGTTGTTAATCAATTCCATAATAATCACGGTTTTACCTACCCCTGCGCCCCCAAAGAGGCCAATTTTTCCGCCCTTGGCGTAGGGTTCGAGCAGGTCAATTACTTTAATGCCGGTTTCCAGAATGGCGGCGGCGGTTGATTGGTCTTCAAATTTTGGCGCGGGACGATGAATTTCCCAAGAATGGGTCATATCCATGGGCCCAAGTTCGTCAATCGGCTCGCCCACCACGTTCATAATCCGGCCAAGGTTTTTAGGGCCAACGGGTACGCGAATGGGGGCGCCGGTGTCGGCCACGGGGGTGCCGCGGGTCAGGCCGTCGGTGCTATCCATCGCAATGGTGCGCACGGTGTTTTCGCCCAAATGCTGGGCTACTTCCAGCACCAGTGGGGTATTTTCCCCCTTCGCGCCCTTGCGGGCAATGTGTAAGGCATTCAGAATTTCTGGCAGGTCCCCTTCAAACTTTACGTCGACCACCGGGCCGATGATGCGGCTGATAACGCCTGTAGCTGCGGGAGTAGCTTTGCTGGCAGCAGGTTTGGCAGGGGTTGGCATGGAGCGCGTGTTCCTTGTTTCAAGACCGTTTTAGGGCCGCATTAGGGCATTTTTGAATGCCGAGCTACGACCATGCACACCCCTAGCAAATGCTACCGACGGCGTCAACAAGCGCCAGCACCAGACATAAAGAAACCCCCGCTGAATCGCCGCAACAGGAGCGGGTATGTGGACACCCCAAACACGGGTGCCAAAGCGTACTGGCCGAACTGAATATGATTGATTTTTAACAAGAAATTCATGGTGCCCAGAAGAGGACTCGAACCTCCACCCTGTTACGGACATGGACCTGAACCATGCGCGTCTACCAATTCCGCCATCTGGGCACACCTTTTCGCGTCTCTCCGCGATGTCTTAGGCCAGCTGGCGGGAACTTCGTTTCCGCAGGCTTGCACTAGGGAAGTTCCTTACCCGCCGATGAAAGCTGCTGTCAAGCGTAAAGCTTAATCCAGCGTAAGCTTCTTGCGCGACTTTCTGAAGCGTTGGGTCTTCAGGCTTGGGGCGGCTGGAGGCGTGTTGGCGGGGGCGGGGGGCTCGGTACGGCGGGCTTCACGGTTGGCCAAGCGTTGGCAAGCATTGCTGCAGTACTTTACAGTATCCCATGCATTACGCCACGCCTTGCGCCAGACCATCACCTTTTGGCAATGTTCGCAGATCTTTTCTGTTAAATGCGGTTTTTTATGCGCCATGATAGGCACTCTCTAGCACAGCAAGGCTTGTAAGCGCCAGCGTTCCTCGGCATAACACCCTCATGATTGGCGTTTTTGACAGTGGCCACGGCGGGCTTACCATTTTTCGGGAGCTGACCGCCCGCTTCCCCCACTACAGCTGGATGTACTACGGAGACCACGCCAACGCCCCCTACGGCAACCGCCCGGGCGCCGAGGTGGTGGATTTAACCCAAACCGCAGTCGCCAAGCTGTTCATGGCAGGCTGCAAACTGGTTATATTGGGCTGCAACACCGCCACCGCTGTGGCTGGTAAAACCCTGCAAACCAGCTGGCTGCCGCAGGTGAACGCCCAGCGCCCCGGCCACCGCGTGCTGGGGATTATCGCCCCGACCGTGGAAAGCGTGACGCAGACCCCGTGGCATGTGAAGGAGCCAGTCTTTCCGCAAAAGTATAATACCGATACCGTGGCGCTGTTTGCCACGCAAGTAACCGTGAACAGCGGCGTGTACGAGGCCGAAATTGCCAAGCGCTGCCCGCACATGAAGGTAATGAGGCTGGCCTGCCCCACGCTGGTGCCACTGATTGAACGCGGCGCGCCACAGGCCGAACTGGCCACCGCTGTGGCGGGCTATGTGCACGCGCTGCTGGCCACCACCCCGCAGGCCCCCGAATGGGCGATATTGGGCTGCACGCACTACCCCTTGGTGGCGCATCATTTTCGGGCCGCGCTGCCGCCTTCCACGCGGCTGCTCAGCCAACCCTTGGCGGTGGCCAATGGGCTTGAGGATTACTTCACCCGCCATGCCGACCTGGTAAGTGGTGAACACGCGGGCTTGGTGCAGTACTTCACCAGCGGCGAGCCCAACGAAGTAGGCCGCGTCGCGGAACTGTTTTTGGGGCAGCCGGTACGGTTTGGAAAGCTTTAGGCTAACGCTTAAATACTTCACCTAAGCCACCCGTGAACTCATCTGGTAGAGGCTCTGCCCAACAACGACACCCATACGCTTCTCCAGGATTCCCTCCTTTTGGTGGAATATCATAGCGAAAGATAAAGCCGGCACGCTTCGCATGGTCTGGCCGCACTTTGTTATAGCAAAGCCCATAAATATTTAGTACAAAATCAGTAGATTTTTGTCATTCCAGCGAAAGCTGGAATCTTGTTGGGAGAATAGCTCCATCCGAACAAGATTCCACTTTTCAGTGGAATGACAAAAGAGATGGCACTTGTAACAAATACTATTGGGCTTAACTATATGTGTTAAGTAGCGCATTGCCATTTGGAATCGCTGCCAGATTATCGAGAATCTCTTGAGAATTCTCCTGTGTGAGAAACGCTTGAAATTCCTGTTGCCAAAGCTCCGCGAGAGTCGGCATTGTTTGCTGAACAGCCATGATTTAAGATTTCGTTATTACTGGCACAAAGCGCCGCCGGGCTCCAATCCGTTCGCTGAGCAAGATGGCGCGCCTCGCGCAACGATGGAGAGGGGCTCAGCCATTCCTCATACCCAATCTTCATTATAGAAAAAGCTGTATAAAGCACTAAGACAACAGCCAGAGGCTTGGCCCATTGCCAAAACCATCCCTGCTTCAAAATTTTCTTAGGTGCCCCACGCATAGAGGCCATCGTGCACTTATACAGATTTAAGGGCAAGAGCGTTTTTCTGTCAAGAAAACTTTGTTAAGTATAAGATTATAAATGAATTTTAAACCGCTTCCGCGCCCGAAATAATCTCGATCAGTTCCTTGGTAATGGCGGCTTGGCGGCTGCGGTTGTATTGCACCGAAAGCTTCTTAATCATCTCGCCGGCATTACGGGTGGCACTATCCATGGCAGCCATCCGGGCAGCCTGTTCGCTGGCCTGCGTTTCTAGCAGCGCACTGAAGACTTGTAGGTTCAGGTTACGCGGCAGCAGGTCGGCCAGCACGGTTTCTTCGTCGGGCTCGAACTCGGTAAAACTGGCACCTTCGCCCGCCGCGGCGGCCAGCGTGAATGGCACCAGCTGGGTGTGCTTGGGGGTTTGTGTAAGCATGCTTACCAGTTCGGCAGAAAGCAGGTGAACTTCGTCGCATACGCCCGCTTCGAAGGCTTGCAGGCACTCGGCGGCGATGGTCTGCGCGTGGGCAAACTCTACGCTGCGGCCCATGTCGGTATGGGTGCTGACAAGGTGGCTGGTGAAGTTGCTTTTCAGGCCATCCCGGATTTTACGCCCTACGGCGACCAGCTGCACGGTGCGGCCAAGGGCTTCTTGGGCGCGCACCCACTTGGCGGCGGCTTTCAGCAGGTTGCTGTTTAGCCCGCCGCACAGGCCGCGGTCGGAACCAAACACCACCAACCGCACGGTACGAACCACCGCGCGGCCATTAAGCAGCAGCGGCCCTCTGGTATCGGCATTGGCGGCGATATTTGCCAAAATCTGGCCCAGTTTGGCAGCGTAGGGGCGCGCGCTTTCTACCGCCGCACGCGCCCGCCGCACCTTGGCTGCCGCCACCATCTTCATGGTTTTGGTAATCTGGCGCGTATTTTTAACGCTTTTGATGCGCAGACGGAGGTTTTTGAGGCTGGGCATGGTGGGCGGTAGGGCGCGTGATTATTTTTTCTTCGCCGGCTTTTTGGCAGGGGCTGCCTTAGTGGGAGCCTTGGTGGCAGCCTTTTGGGTCTCGCCCTTGGCGACGTTCATCGCGCCTTCCATGGTGCTGGCGGCCTTTTTGGTTTCGCTGCCGCGCTGCTTGGCCGTGAGGGTGGCGTCGGCAGCGTTGAAGGTGCTCTTGGCGCGCGTGAGCAGGGCCTTTACCTCGGTTTCTGTGGCGTCATCCATCACGCCTCTATCCAGCGTGCTCAGCAGCTTGGGGTAGCTGCTGCGGGCCACTTCCAGCAGGTGCGCTTCAAACAGCGTGATGTGCTTGGGTTCAATGTCATCGAGGAAGCCCTTTGTCCCCGCATAGATGCCCACCAGCTGCTCGCCCACCCGTAACGGCTGATACTGCTTTTGCTTCAGCAGCTCGGTCAGGCTCTCGCCACGCGCCAGCAGCTTGCGGGTGCTGGCGTCGAGGTCGCTGGCGAACTGGCTGAAAGCAGCCATTTCGCGGTACTGGGCCAGATCAAGCCGCATAGTCCCGGCCAGCTTTTTCATGGCCTTGGTTTGGGCGGCGCCCCCAACACGGCTGACTGAAAGCCCTACGTTAATGGCAGGGCGGATCCCGGCATAAAACAGGTCGCTTTCCAGGAAAATCTGGCCGTCGGTGATGGAAATCACGTTGGTGGGGATGTACGCGCTGACGTCGCCCGCTTGCGTTTCGATAATCGGGAGCGCCGTGAGGCTACCGCCGCCCAGGTCATCGCTAAGTTTGGCGGCACGTTCCAGCAGGCGGCTGTGGAGGTAGAAAACATCGCCGGGGTAGGCTTCGCGGCCAGGGGGGCGGCGCAGCAGCAGGCTCATCTGGCGGTAGGCTACGGCCTGTTTGGAAAGGTCGTCATACACAATCAGGGCGTGCATGCCGTTGTCGCGGAAGTATTCGGCCATGGTGCAGCCCGAATAGGGCGCGATGAACTGCATCGGGGCTGGGTCTGACGCCGTGGCGCTGACCACAATGGTGTATTTCAGTGCGCCGGTGTTACGCAAACGCTCTACCACTTGGGCCACGGTGCTACGCTTCTGGCCAATCGCGACGTACACACAGAACACGGGCTTGTCGGTACTGTGGGTGGTGGCCTGATTGATAATCGCGTCAATCGCCACGGCAGTTTTGCCAGTCTGGCGGTCGCCGATAATCAGCTCGCGCTGGCCACGACCAATCGGGACCAGCGCATCAATCGCCTTCAATCCGGTTTGCAGCGGTTCGTGCACACTCTTGCGGGCCACGATGCCGGGGGCAATCACATCCACCTTGCTAACCTGCTTGGCCTTAATCGGGCCGAGGCCATCAATTGGGCGGCCCAGCGCATCCACCACGCGGCCCAGCAATTCCTTGCCCGTTGGTACGCTTACAATTTCCTTGGTGCGGCTAACCACATCGCCTTCGCGCACGCCACGGTCGTCGCCAAAAATCACGCAGCCCACATGGTCGTCATCCAGGTTCAGGGCCATGCCGCTGAGCGGCTCGCCCGTGCTGCTGGCAAAGGTTACCAACTCGCCAGCCTGCACATTGGCCAGGCCGTACACGCGGGCCACGCCGTCCCCCACCGCCAGCACAGTGCCGGCCTCTTGGGGGGAGGATTGGGTGGTGAACTGGGCAATCTGTTGCTCCAGAATCTTGGTCACTTCACTCGCGCGGATGTCTGCCATGGGGTTCCCTTTTACCTACCGTTGAATCGCTTGTCTTAACTTGTTTTTAAGGCTTACCAGCTGGCCTTGCACGCTGGTATCCCAAACCAATCCACCAAAAAAAGCCCGAAAACCGGCAACCAATTCAGGCTTTACCACCTCAATCAGGCGTACATCCTTGGCCTTTTGATGAGTTTTTATCTGAACTTTCAGGCTAATTTTCTGGGCGTCGTTCAGGGGTTGGGCCACATGTACCGTGGCTTCGGTTATCCCGGCACGCTGCGCCAACACCTGTTGCAACGCCACCAACACGTCAGGCAGCAAGGGCAAACGGCCATTGCGTTCGAGTACTTCCAGCAAGCCTTGTAACGCTTTGGGGGCTTCCACGGCCTTAACCATACTCACAACCAAAGCACGGCGCTGGGCGCTGCCCAGGCGCGGGTTTACCACAGCAGCAGCCACAGTCGGGGTTTTAACGGCTACAGCGAGGGCGTCAATCGCTTGGGTGAAGCGGGGCAGGGTGGGGGTATCGGCCTGCGCTGCCGCTAACGCGGCATGGGCATAGCGGAAGGCAACACTCATAGGCGGCTTATGCCAAGGCTGGGTGCTGCTGTCAACGGTTCTGATACGTGACCGACGCCGTTGCTAAAAAATACCGCTGGGGCTAATGGCCACCGCCGTTGCCACTGAGGTTGGGGCGGTGGGGCTAACCGGCAAGGGGTCATCGAAGGTCAGTTGGCTTAGGGCGCTGCCATTGAGGTAAACCTTGCCAGCCTTGTCGGCAATCTCCTGCAGCCGTTCTGGGCTGGCCAGCAGCGCCCATTCGGCTTCCAGTACGCGCTTGGTTTCGCGCAGCTCGGCGCGGTCTCTCACCAAACGCTGGCGTTCGCGGTCCATGGTCTGAACGTCGGTCTTCACCCGCATCATCCCGGCAAAGGCCAGCAGGCTTAGCACCAGCGCTGCTAAAATTAGCCCGTTTTTCATGGTTTTCGCCCTTCCTTCACCCTACACGGGTGATACTGCGCAGAATGGCCGAACGGGCCCGCGGGTTCAAGGCTATCTCGGCGTCGGTCGGGATAATCTTTTTCCCCTGTTTGAAGGCTGCCACAGCGGCCACCCGGCCAACCGCATCCAACGTATCGGCCCCCAAGGCCCGAAAGGTCTTTTTCACCAGCCGTTCTTCGTTGGGCTGAAAGGTGATGACCGCCAGCGTGCCGCCCGGTGCCAAGGCTTCAGCGCAGCCCATCAAGGCCTGTTCCAGCACGGCCAGCTCGTTGTTCACGACCACGCGCAGCGCTTGAAAAATCCGCGCCGCCGGATGCGCCCGCTTCAAGCCCATGCGGGGCGGGTAAATGGCTTCGATCGTGCTAAGCAGGTCGGTGGTGATGGCATAAGGCCGCTGCTTGCGCGCATTAACCACCGCGCGCGCCAAGGGGCGGGCTTTGGGCTCCTCGGCTTGGTGGTAAAATAAATCAGCCAGATCGGCCTCGCGCCAGCTGTTCAAAATATCAGCGGCGGTGGTGCGCTGGGTACTATCCAGCCGCATATCCAGCGGCCCAGCCACGTGGTAGCTCAGGCCCCGCATTGGGTCTTCCAGCTGGTCGGAGGAAAAGCCCAAATCCAGCAACACGCCATTGGGCCGCCGTGGGGCCAGCAGCGCTGGCACGCTGCTGTAGGGGGCATGGTGCAACGTAAGCTGCGGGCCGTAAGCGCCTGCCCAAGTCTGTGCGGCGGCAATGGCGGCCGCGTCCCAATCGGTCGCCACCACGGTGGCGCCAGCGGCCAGCATGGCGCGGGTGTGGCCGCCGCCGCCCAAGGTGCCATCGGCCAGCAAACGCCCGGGCGCGGGGGCCAGCAGCGCCAAGGCTTCGGTTAGCAGCACGGGGGAATGGTTGCTCATGCCCCTTCACTGCCCTAACGTGGCGGGTTGCTCAAGTCATTTTGCAATGATTAAACTTCATCTTGCCTTTTCGGGGTCGTTTGGCTAGAAGAATTTCAGGTTTCGTTTCATCAGGAGGTCACTATGACCAACGCTTCCGCTTTATCTCCACCAGATTCAGAGGTGGATGATCGCTCCGATACCGCCATCCTTGGCGATATCATTATTCACATCCTTCGCAATCCAAACCACTTCAGCCGTGTGGTAGGCCCACTGGTGGAGGCCCAGCAACCTATCGGTCGGCATTCGCTGGGTGCCCTGTTTGCTGAACAGGGACTGCTGCCCACCAAGCCCAATCTGGTGGAAAGTTTTCTTAAAAACCCGGCAAGCTTTCAATGGACGCACAAGCATGTCGCCGTGTTGGCGAGGTATCTTGGGCTGACGCTGGCCCAACTGCTGGCAAGGCTGAAGGCCCCTGAAGCCGCCCCCGTGAAAGCCAAGCCAGCCATCAGAGCGGTCTCCATGCCGCAGGTTGAAGTCCGCGCACAGTTCAGGCCTACCCTGGAACACGGTGTCGCAACGTTCAAAACCATCACGGAGTGTGCCAACTTTAACCCTGTGCGGTTTGGCGTGGTGGTGGTGTCGCTGCTTGAAAAGAACGGTCAAAGCAAGATTGACCTGTTTGAGGCACTGCTTCAGGCAAGAGTTGTTGGAGCAAGCAAGAGCAATATCTATTTGCTTTTGGCTGGCAAGACCAAATGGAATCAAGACCGGATTCGGGAAACCTGCCGTTGCTTGAGTATCAGCCCGGCCAGCATGTACGACCTGCTGGAAGCCTGGGATTCCAACCCCCGCGAGACGTCATAAACTCAGCGCGAGACACGACCAAGGGCGGCCCTCATCAGGCCGCCCTTGGTGCGTTAAGGGTTACAGCCAAACCCAAGAATACTTACCACACACATTGCCCGTCATTCCAGAAGCCAGCAGGGGAAAAAGCGCGTAGCGATTTTGGGCCCCCTGCGGCTATCTGGAATAACAGAAGAAAAGAAGAAAAGAATTGTTGTTATTCCAGATACGGGTTGGGGGCCCGAACAATGAACCATTGTTCTCCCCAACCGCGTTCTGGAATGACGGGTTAGGCCGCGACACGTCATGACGGATTTAGCTCGAGTAATCAAAAAACCGCCCCAAAAGGGGCGGCTTCATCAATCGGAACGGAAACAGCGGCTAGCGGCACATCTCCTCGACGGCCGGGTTGTGATCTACCCCTTGCAGGAATTGCAAATGAACCGACGCCATTGCATTGTCTGCATCCTCTTGCGTCGTTGGGGGTATACCCTCACCACGCATAAATGTGCTAGAGGTGAACACTACCTCGTGGTCGAGCAGTTTTTGGGCCAGCTCCATGTAGTGAGGGTCAGGCTTAGATCCTTCGGGCAAAGGCTCTTTCCCATGCAAGGCGAGAAATATCTCATCCGCTTGCTGCTGGGTCGTTCCGACCGGAAAACGCCAGCAGATAAGCAATTTTGGCGCGAGCGGCGGTGTCAGAACGATCGCAAGCGTGTCCACGCTCATGGTAAACCTGGTTGTGTCTTGGTCTTGGTTCGGTTCAGGCAGAGTCATCGCAAGCTCCTGCTGAGAGGCTTGTATCTGAGTTGGCTTAACACGCCATACTCAGGGAAAAAGGGCGGATTTGCCGACTCTGATAAAGCCAGCTTTGAATAGCCAAGTCAAGTTAAAAGCAAAAACCGCCCCAAAAGGGGCGGTATCGTGAACCGAAGAGGCTTACTCGGCCTTCTTTTTACTCGCCTTTTTGGCCTTGGGGGCCTCGTCGTCGGCGGCTTCTGCGGTGGCGTCAGCAGCGTCGGGCTTGGCGGCCTTGGCCTTGGTCTTGGCACCTGCGGCCTTCAGGGCTGCAGCCAGCGCGCTTTCGCCGGCTTCTTCCTGATTGGCGTATTCGGCCACGGCGGCGCGCTCTTCATCCTGCACCAGGGCGCGGATGGAAAGGCCAACCTTACGGCCCATGGTGCTGATGACCTTGGCCTGGATTTCCTGACCTTCCTTGAACTTGTTAGGGTCCTGTTCGGGCTTGGTTACACCCAGGTCGCGGGCCTTGATAATCACCTCGGCACCGGCCAGGCTTACCGTGATGCTGTCGGCATCGGTATCCGTCACCTTAACGGTCACAATATCGCCCTTCTTCACGCCATTCCCTTCGGCCTTGCTGCTGCTCTGGCCTTCGCCGCTCAGCTGCTTGATGCCCAAGGCGACGCGCTCTTTGGCGGTGTCGATGGAGAGAATCACGGCTTCAACCTTGTCGCCCTTTTTAAAGCTGCCAAGGGCTTCTTCACCGGCCTTGTCCCAGGCGATGTCGGAGACGTGCACCAGCCCGTCAATCTCTTCAGTCAGGGCCACGAACAGACCAAAGTCGGTCATCGAACGCACGGTTCCGCTCACCTTATCGCCCTGCTTGTTGGCGCGGGTGAAGGTCTCCCATGGGTTTTCCATGCACTGCTTCAGGCCCAGCGAAATACGGCGCTTGTCGCGGTCGATTTCCAGCACCTGAATGGTCACGGTTTGGCCGCTTTGCACCACGCGGGATGGGTGCATGTTCTTTTTGGTCCAGCTCATTTCGGTCACGTGAATGAGGCCTTCAACCCCGGGGGCCAGCTCCACAAACGCACCGTAGTCGGTCAGGTTGGTAATCTTGCCCTGTACCTTGTTGCCGATGGGGTAGGTTTTATCCACGGTCTTCCATGGGTCATCGTGCAGCTGCTTCATGCCTAAGCTGACGCGCTGGGTCTTGTCGTCAAAGCGGGTCACCACCACATCCACTTGCTGACCAACCTTCAGCACTTCGCTGGGGTGGCCGATGCGGTGCCAGGCAATGTCGGTGATGTGGAGCAGGCCATCGATGCCGCCCAAATCGAGGAACGCGCCGTAGTCGGTGATGTTCTTAACTGTCCCCTTGGTGCGGCTGCCTTCCTTCAGGCCGGCCAGCAGGCTGTCGCGGTCGGCCAATTGGCCATCTTCGGTCAGCGCGCGGCGGCTTACAATCAGGTTATTGCGCTTGCGGTCTACCTTCACCACCTGAAAATCCAGCGGGGTGTACATGTAGGGGCTGGCGTCGGTAATGGGCTTGGCATCCAGCTGGCTGCCGGGCAGAAAGCCCAGTACGCCTTGCACATCCACCATAAAACCGCCCTTAACCTTCCCAAAAATCACGCCTTTAACGGCCTCATTGGCCTTGTTGGCGCCTTCCAGCTTGGTCATCACCTCTTCGCGACGGGCCTTTTCACGGCTCAGTTTGGCCTCGGCCTTGCGGTCATCGAGGTTTTCTACAAACACGTCAATCAGGTCGCCTACCGCCACGCTCACGGCGCCGGTGTCAAAATCTTCAAATTCTTTAAGCGGGATTTTCCCTTCGGTTTTCAGACCGATGTCGACGCTGACGTTCTCGCTGTCAACATGCACCACCACGCCCTTAATCACGCTGCCTACCACGGGGTGGGTATCGGTAAAGGTATCTTCCAGCCGACGGGCAAAATCCACGTCAAACGCGCTTTGGAGGGTTTCCTGCGCAACGGCAAATTCTTGGGTATTCTTGGGGTTTTCGGACATAATGCGTCCCTTTCATGGGTGTGCCGAGGTTAAGCATAACGCGGGTTTACCCATCGGCCTTTGGGTAACGTAAGCTGGCAATTAGGGGTTTTGGCAGGGGTTGTCAAGCGCAGACTATCAAAAGCCATTCCCCCCCGTATGCCATGGCATAGGGGGGGAGGGGTCTCGTTGTGAAGCCATGGTGGCCAAGATCAGGGAGAGTGGTTGCGACTACCTCGGCGGGTCGCAACAATGGTTCAATATGACCTGACAGGACAAAAAAGGGCCCGGTGGCACTTTGAGGATAACAAGGGTTTGCATCTTTTCCCCTTTCGGCTGAATCATCACTGAGATAAGGCCACTACTGCCCGTCATGTTCAGAGCGCGATAACTAAGCTTATCCTCTCTGTAGTGCGAACTTAGGTTGCCCTCCAGCAGATCGCCGACCCAGCGCGTCATGTGCGCGGGCGACAGAACATCGTAATCGTTCAGCTTCATGTAACGGTTACGTTCGTTGGTCACAAAATTGACCAACCCGTCGGCAAGCCCAAGCTGGGCTGTTTCTGCTAAATGCATGGTGTTTCTCCCGTGGCTGAAAGGTGCCACTAACCTAGAAAGGACTCTTAGCATACCATGAGCATCAATCAAGTGCTTTCTCCTTCGTACGCCCTAGGCGCACGAGGGAGGGCAACAGGTCGGTCTACACCTGCCCAACCTTAGGCATGGGCGTGGTGTGGGGCATGTTAGCAGGTTCGTAGTCTTTCTTGAATACGACCTTGCATTCTCCGCCGTCCGAAGGAACCTGAAACAGCAGCATCGTCAGGCTTTCGCCGGGCATAGATTGGAGGTTGACGGTGAACATACCATCGTTTCCCGTCATAGGCAGGGTGGTGAAGTTGACCAGTTCTTGCGGGTAACGGGCGCGAAGAATTACCCTAAGAATGGAGTCGATCCAGAAGTGCATCGAAGGTGGGCTTATGACGCTGCAGCCTTTCAATTCCATGTACCGACCAAGTTCAGCAGTTGCGAACGCAACGATGTCGCGGTGAATCTTCTTCAAACGCATGGTGTGTCTCCCGTGGCTGAAAGGTGCCACAAACCTTAACTAGGCGCCTTATAGCATAAAAAACAGGCAAGGCAAGGGGTCAGGGGCAGTCGCGCAGGCGCCCCAAGGCCTCCATCAGCGGCTTGGTGGCGAAGGAAACATCTTGCAGGTCGGCGCTGCCCAAGGGTTGATAGGTCAGCGTAAGGTACGCGCCCGTTTGCAACATCACCGCACCGCTTTCGGCCGTGTAGGGCACCATCAGGGTATAGCTGCGGTTGGTGCCCTCGGTGCGGATGGGGAAGGCCGCGCCCGTCATCGTGGCAAACGGGGGCCGCACCAGCACGGGGGTAAACTGGGCCTTAAACTCTAATTCGCTGCGGCTGGTCAGCGCGCCCGTAGTGCGCAGCCATACATCGGCCGCTTGGGTGCTGATGGTACAGCCCTGCACCTGCCAAGGGCCAAACGCCTGCACGGGTGCGGGTTCAGGCGCGGCGGGCGCCAGCAACGCGCAACCACCCGCCAGGGCAGGCAGCAAGGCTGCTAGCAACAGGCCAAATACGCGGGGAAGGGGCAGAGGCATGGGGGGAGGTATCCTAAAATTAATAGGGCATCGGGTACTGGCGGCGGATGGCGTCAATCCCCACCAGCACCTCGGCGCTGAGCGTCAGGTTGGCGGCGGCAATATTGGTGCGGAGTTGCTCCAACGACGTGGCCCCAATCAGGCAGCTGGCGGTAAAGGGCATCGCCAGTGTAAAGGCAATCGCCATTTGGGCGGGGTCCAATCCGTGCTTGGTGGCGAGGTCGCGGTAGGCATCGGCCGCAGCCTGCATGGTGGCTGTGCTGCGGTGATTGCCGCTGTACCCGGGCAACGTAGCCCGGCACCCCGCTGGCCGCGCGCCATGGTGGTACTTGGCGGTCAGCAGGCCGCCTGCCAGCGGGCTCCAGGCCAACAGGCCTACCTGTTCGCGCAGCGCAATTTCCGCCAAATCAGGCTCGAATAGACGCCACAGCAGCGAGAATTCATTCTGCAAGCTAACCGGCTTGGGCAGGCCATGTTGCTGGGCCAAGTGCAGCATGGTCATGGTGCCCCAGCTGGTGTCGTTGGAAAGGCCCCACGCACGAACCTTGCCCGCCTTGATGAACCCAGCCAACGTTTCAACAATTGCCAGCATCTCGGCCACCACGGTGGCGGTGGTTTGGTTCAGAATGGTACTTTGCGGCCCTGTATAGCCCCAGTGTTGCCCAAAATGGTAGCTGCCACGGTTCGGCCAGTGCAGTTGGTACAGGTCGATGGTGTCGGTCTGCAGGCGCTGCAGGCTGGCCTCCAGCGCCTGCGTCAAGGTCGCGGGCGTGATGGTGCTTTCCTCGCGCAGTTTGTAGCGGCCGGGGCCAGAAATCTTGCTGGCCAGCACCACTTTGGCGCGGCTGCCGGGGTGCTGGGCAAAGTATTGCCCAATGATGCTCTCGGTCTGCCCCATGGTCTCGATTTTTACGGGATTGGTGGGGTACATCTCGGCGGTATCCCAAAAGGTTACGCCGTGGCCAAGCGCCTCATCCATCTGGGCGAAGGCCTCGGCCTGGGTGTTCTGGGTGCCCCACGTCATGGTGCCGAGGCCCAGTTGACTCACCTGAAGGCCGCTGGTTCCGAGTGGGCGCGTTTTCATCGTTCGTGGTGTCCTTCTGCTTGCTTGATGACCCTTCCTACCCCTAAAGTAGAGGTCAGTTCAATAACCACGCGTACAAAACGCCCAAGGAAAGCACGCCCCGATGTTTTTAAAATCTCCGCGCGAGACCCACAGCAACCTCGTCCCCATGGTGGTGGAGCAAAGCGCGCGCGGTGAACGCGCCTACGATATCTATAGCCGCCTGTTAAAAGAGCGCGTGATTTTCTGCACGGGGCAAGTGGAAGAACATATGGCCAACCTGATTGTGGCCCAGCTGCTGTTTCTGGAAAGCGAAAACCCTGAAGCCGATATAAACTTTTACATCAACAGCCCCGGCGGCGTGGTAACCGCTGGTATGGCGATTTACGACACCATGCAGTACATCCGCTGCCCCGTGAGCACGATTGTGATTGGTCAAGCCGCCAGCATGGGTGCCCTGTTGCTGGCCGGTGGTGCCGCTGGCAAGCGCTACGCGCTACAAAACAGTCGCGTGATGATTCATCAACCCTTGGGCGGGGCACAGGGGCAAGCCACCGACATTCTGATTCAGGCTGAAGAAATCAAGCGCACACGCGACATGATCAACCATATTCTGGCAGGGCACACCGGGCAGACGATGCAAAAAATCGCCGAAGACACCGAACGCGATAACTTCATGACCGCACCGGAGGCCAAGGCCTACGGCATGATTGACCATGTGCTCACCCACCGTGAGGTTAAAGCCTAGTCAACGGGTAACGCACCCATGATTGTTGCCGTTTCCGGTACCCATGGTTTAATTGGCGGCGCTTTGGTAGCCCTGCTTAAGGCCGAAGGCCATAACGTGCGCCCTATTGTGCGGAACCCCCAAGGCTTTGACTGGGCCCCTTTGGCTGGTGCCGATGCGGTGGTGCACCTGGCGGGCCGCAACATTGCCGCGCGCTGGAGCCCCACCTTTCAGCGCACCATGTTGGCCGAGCGTCAACAGGGTGTTGCCACGCTCCAAGCGGCTATGGCCGCCCTCCCAGCCGCTCAGCGCCCAGCCACCGTGGTGGTGGCCAGCGCCATTGGCCATTACGGCGAAACCTGGCAACCAGCAGCGGAAACCGCGCCGCGCGGCGAGGGCTTTCCGGCCGAGCTTTGCGCGGTGCTGGAAGCAGGGCCCTACCCCACGGGCGTGCGGGTGGTGTTGGCGCGGTTGGGCGTGGTGCTGGCACCCCACGGTGGGGCGCTGGCCAAAATGCTACCGGCCTTTCGGTTAGGCTTGGGCGGCAGGGTTGGCAGCGGGCAGCAAATCCTAAGCTGGATTGGCCTGACCGATACCGCCCGTGCGCTGTTGCACTGCCTGCGAACCGTAACCCTGCAAGGGCCAGTCAACATTGTGGCACCTCAGCCGGTGCCACAGGCCGAACTGGCTGCAACCCTAGGCCGAGTATTAGGGCGTCCGGCCATCCTGCCCATGCCAGCGTGGGCAGTGCGGTTACTGTTTGGCCTGATGGGGGAAACGCTGCTGTTAAAGAGCTGCTCCGTCAGTGCCGCCACCCTAAGC
>JAIXXE010000040.1 GCA_027490875.1 Alphaproteobacteria bacterium | reverse complement strand
TTACCACCGCTTGCAGAGTCAGGGTTTGAATCACGTCGCCCAGGTTGTAGCGGCTGGCATCGGGCTGCCAGGCTGCAACGGCACGGGTAATGGCCTGCCCCAAGGTGGCCTTAAACTCGGTGGTATCCGGCACGGTGGGCGTGGCATAGACCGGGAGTGCGGCGCTCAGGATGGCGCTGTCGGCCTGTGTGGCGTCCCAACTCTCGGGCGAGGCTTCCCCTTGCAACACCGCTTCGGCCAGCGCAGGCCGCAGGCGGAGGGGGTCGGGGGGTGTTTCATCAGCCGCAAGGGTTAAAATGGTGGGGAGCTGCGGCGCGGCGGTGTTGCTACGGGCAGCCCGGGCGCGGGCTTCGGCGAGGGCTTCATCGCGGGTAAAGGCAAAGTCGGGTTGGCCGGTAAACGTGCGCGGCCAATCCAGCTTCGCTGGCGTTTGCGCGCTGGCTGGCAGGGCCAGCAGCAGTGGAAAGAATATGGGTAAAGAGAAGCGTAACATTAGAACAAGGCCCCCGGGTCGTAGGCATAGAGAAAGCCCTCTACCAGCACCATCCGCAGGCTTGTGTCTGTTCCGCGCGGCGGTTGGCTACAGTTAAAACAATAGCGGGTTGGCACAAAGCCCGGTAGGCCGTTCATGCGTTGCAGCAGTGTGCTGGCTTCGGCCGCTGTGCTGGGGCCAGTCACCCGAAAGGTATAACGGAACAGCGCACGGTTCCCGCGAATCAGCGGCTGCCCTTGAAAGCGCCATTCCAATCGTGGTGCTCCAATTTCCAAAATCCGCTCGAGGTTAAACTTTTGCGCATCACCATTCACCACACTCATGCGGCGGATATCCCGAATACGCTGCTGTAAGTTCTTGCCTTCATCGCGGCGTTCAAGCGCCTCAAGCAACGCAGTCTCGCGTTCTTGGTAAGCTCCACTGCTGGTGGTGTATTGGTAAATGCCATAGATAAAACTTAGCATCAAAATCGAGGCCCCGATGGTAAAGCGAATCATGCGCCCGCCTCCCCTACGGCCGTGGGGCTGGTTACGCGGGTGGGCGAAAGCTCCAGCGTTGGGGCCATGGCGCTGGGTAACTGGGGTTTCAGGCGGTTGTACTCACGCAGCCATGGGCCGAGCATAATCAGGCCCTCCAGCTTAAAGCCGGTGGTGCTGGGGGGTTTACGCACGGCATGCACCAAGGCGGAGTTAAGGATGAAATTCCGTGCCGCCGGTTCTTGCTGCAACCAACCGTTATAGGCTTCGTTGGGCATGGTGAGGGTTAACACAAAGCTTTCGGGGGCTACATTGGCATCGGGGACTTTAAGCTCCATTGCTTCAAGCTTCAAGCCACTTTGCATGACGGCGCGGTTGGCATCTTTCACCGCCAAGGCAAACAAGGGGCGCCGCGCAAACATGCGCTCCTGTTCGGCCACCGCACGTTCCAAGTCGCTAAACTGCCCACCACGTGGTATTTGTTGCTGCACCATATCCAGCTGGTTGGTCACGCCGGCCAACTGATGGCTCTGCCACCACAACCCAACCGCAATCAGGGTTGCCACCAACAGGCCCGCCCCAATCATGTGGTTGCCGTATTTTTCCTGTACGGTGGGCTGGTTCAGCCAAACCTGCGGGGCCAGTGGTAAATCACGCAGCCCAAAGGTGGTGATGCGTTCGTTTTGCGGCAGCAACGAACTATCCCACTGCGTAAACACTTGCGCACGGGTGGTGCGGGGGTAACCGCGCAGCACCTGCTCAACATCCCGATTCCAGCTGTTCGAGTTCACTGGCAAAACATAATTATCTTTGCTGTCCCAATGGAACAGGCAATCCGCCGCCACCAAAATATTCACGGTGTTGGGCGGCGCAGGCGGCAAGCGGCAAAAGTCTAGCAACGCCACACCATTCAACAGGCCGCTGGCAGTCGCTGCAGTCACGGCACCGTCTTCCTCACCAAACAAAAACGGTAAGGGCGGAACTGGTTGACCATCAAGAGCGCGCGGCGCAAAAAATATCAAGGCCAGGTTTTTCTTCATGCTGTCATCGAGCATCTCCACCCAGTTGTCATTCCAAACAGGCGTGGTTTCACCTTGCAGCAGCAGCTCGGACTTATTCAGCCCCACCAGCAAAATATGCCGGAAGACAGCACCAACCCGCGGGCCATCACCCACAGTAGGCTTGCGTTGCAGCGCGGTACGGAGTTGCCCCACTGCCAGCGTTAACTGGGGGCCAAACTCGCGCCATAACGGCTCCAGATACTGCCACACAAAGCCCCACTGCGTGCGCAGCTGGCTGCGCAGCTGGGGCAGCCTATCATCAATTATTTTCTGGAGCTGGGGCGGAAGCTGGTACGGCATTGTTTAGCCTTGCGCCAAGACGATTGAAAGCATATCGCACATCATCACCGTACCACCAAGCACCCATAGAACTGCCGAAAAAATCGCCACAAACCGGCTGTGGGTGTCGTTCAGCATCCGCTCGAGTATCGTATGGGCGTGCTGCATCCCCTCAATCAGCACATCGTTCACGCTGCCGCTGGTGGGTGCGTAGTTTTCTGCCACGGCCACGGGGGTGACAATAATTTCCGGAAAGCCGCTTTTCGTCATGGCCTGCGCCAAGGTTCCGCCCGTGGTAATGGTGTGGTTAAACTGCTCGATGCGCCGTTTAATCACGGTATTGGTCGCCAAACCTTCCATAATCGGAATCAGCTGTTTGGGCTTGACGCCACTGGCAATCAGGTACGGAAAGTACAACAGCATTTGCGTGTAGGTACGGTAAATCAGGTATTGCCCATAGATGGGGATGCGCAGCTGCAAGGTGTGCAACGTGGTGCGTCCGGCTGGGTTGCTGTTCAGGCTCCACATCATAAAAACCGCCAGCACCAAGGCGGCGGCAAACACAAACCAGTATTGGGCCGCCAGCCCCGTAACATCCATAATCCCTTGCGGAATCATCCCCATCGGTTTGCCCTGCGCCTCACGCACTTTGGCCATGATGGGCAAGGTGTTAAGCCCCGTATTCAGCACGCTGGCCAAGGAAAGGCAGAGCATCAGAAACGGTGTCAGCAATTCGGCCAGCCCAGCCCGTTTGCTGTTGATGGCCTTGTCTTCCAGCAGCCGCAAGATTTCAAAGCTCTTTTGCATATTGTTGGCGGCTTCACCAGCCAGAATTGCCGCACGGTGCATATCGGTAAACATACCGCGCTCGGCCAGCATTGCGGCCGAAAGGGGCTTACCCTGGCTTACCTTTTGCGCCAAGCCGGCA
>JAIXXE010000160.1 GCA_027490875.1 Alphaproteobacteria bacterium | reverse complement strand
GTACTTTTGGCCAATCAGTTGGCGCAGGGCGGCGATGGCCTCGTTGGCCAGGTTCACGCTGTCGGTACGCATGTAGGTAATGTGCCCGGCTTCGTACAGGCGCTGGGCCGTTTGCATGGTGCGGCGGGCGGCAAAGCCTAGCTTACGCGCGGCTTCCTGCTGCAGGGTGCTGGTGATGAACGGCGGGCTGGGGAAGCGGCGCTTGTCGGTGCGTTCAATACTTTGCACCGCATAATGGTTGGGCAGCAGTGCCGCCTGGGCTTTTTTTGCGGCGGCCTCATCGGTAAAGCTGAATTTTTCGACTTTTTTGCCAGCATATTGCACCAGATTGCTGGGCAAGGGCTTTCCGCCACCAGTGGTAAACTGGCCGTGCAGAGTCCAGAACTCTTCGGCCTTAAAGGCTTCAATGGCATCTTCGCGCTCGGCAATCAGGCGTAACGCCACACTTTGCACACGGCCAGCACTAAGCCCCCCTTTAACCTTGCGCCACAACACGGGCGAGAGCGTAAAGCCCACCAAGTAATCCAGCGCACGGCGAGCCTGTTGAGCGTTAATCAGGTTCAGCGCCAGGCTGCGCGGCTCGCGCAGGGCTTGCTGCAGGGCGCTTTTGGTAATTTCGGTAAACTCAATACGATGAACGTGCAGCGTGGCGGCTTTTTTGGGGTTGCGACGTTTAATCTCTTCCCACACATGCCAGCTAATGGCTTCCCCTTCGCGGTCAAGGTCGGTCGCGAGGTAGAGGGTGTCAACATCCTTAATCGCCGCCATGATGCCTTTGAGGGTTTGTTCACTCTTCGCATCGCTCACTTGGTAATTCATGGCAAAGTCGTTGTCGGGCTGCACGGCGCCTTCCTTGCTGGGTAAATCCCGCACGTGGCCGAAGCTGGCCAACACCTTGTAGCCTTTGCCCAAATAGCCTTCAATGGTTTTGGCCTTGGCGGGCGACTCTACTATCACGAGGGCATTGGGGGTGGACATAATGGCAGGGGTACTTGGGAAGTGGCGGCGCTGTCAAGCAAGTTTACCTGCGCGCCCATGCGTGGGCCCACGTGTGCGCGGGCGTGTGTGGGCGCATGTGTGGGTAGGTACGCGCGCTTGCGCCCGCGCGAGGGTTGACGTAAAGCTGGCCGCGCGTCACCGTCGTTCAATGGATAGGACGAGAGCCTCCTAAGCTCTAAATCCCGGTTCGACTCCGGGCGGAGACACCATCTGGCCAAGCCCCGCGTGCTCTGCTACATCTAGCCACTATGAGAGCCCTGCTCACGGCCCTGCTTATGGCCTTGCCAATACTGCCAAGCCTTTTGCCAAGTGTGGCCACGGCCCAGTTGCAGCCTTTTGGCGTGCTAAACGGCACCGTGACGCATGTCAGCGACGGCGACACGCTGCGCCTGAATACCGGACATACCATTCGGCTGCTGGATATCAACACACCGGAACTTGCCCACGACGAGCGCCCCGCCCAACCGTTGGGGAACGAAGCCAAGGAGGCCTTAACCGCCATGGTACTCGGTAAGGCCGTGCAGGTGCAAATGGGCGCCCGTGTGTACGACCCTTACGAACGAGTGTTGGGGCATGTTTTTTTGCGGAACGGTAGCCGCAACGCCTGGGTGAATGGCGGGTTGGTGCGTGGGGGTTTTGCGCATGTCTATACCTTCCCCGACAACCGCGTATACGGCCCCGAATTGCTGAAACTGGAAGCGCAGGCCCGCGCCGAAGGCCTTGGCCTGTGGGTATTGCCACAGTGGCAGCTCCGCAGTGCTGCAACCTGCTGCACGGAAGCCGACATCGGCCGCTTTGTGCTGGTGCGTGGTACGGTCAAAGCCTTGGCCAAGGTTGGCAATCGTACCTTTTTAAACTTTGGCGACGACTGGCGCACCGACTTTAGCGTGGTGATTGATGATAAACAGCAACGGTTCTTTCGCCCCGCCAAGGTGAAGGGCGAAAAGGCCAGCAAAAAATCGGCGTTTAGCTTTAACGACTACCTTGGCAAAGAGGTTGTGGTACGCGGGTTTGCACAGCCCGTGAACGGCGTATTAGTGCGCGTGACGCACCCCGAACAGATGCAAATAGTACCTTAACATGACCACCCTGCCCGACACGCCCATCATGCGCCAGTATGGCGACCTGAAGGCGCAATATCCGCACGCGTTGCTCATGTTCCGGATGGGTGACTTTTACGAACTGTTTGCCGACGACGCCCTGTTAGCCAGCAGCGTGCTGCAAATTACTCTCACCCGTCGCCGTACCGCCAAGGAAGGCGACGAAGGCACCCCCATGTGTGGGGTGCCCTATCATGCGGCGGAAGGGTATATCGGGAAGCTGCTGCAAGCCGGGCACAAGGTGGCCTTGGCCGAACAGGTTGAAACCCCCGCGGTCGCCAAGCAGCGTGCAGGCAGCGGCGCCCTGATGGAACGCAAGGTGGTAAGGCTCTTTACGCCGGGAACTCTGACAGAGGATGCGTACCTTGACGCCAAACAGCCCAGCCTGCTGGCGGTGTTGGTAGCCGAGGACGATGCTTCAGCTCTGGTAGGCGCTGGGCCACGTATGGTGCTGGCATGGCTCGACCTTTCAACCGGCGAGGTAGGGGTGCGGGGCCTCGGTGGTGCTCAGGTGGCCCATGCGTTGGCGGCGTTGCCCTTGGGCGAGCTGGTCGTACCGCCCGCGCTACAACCGCTGCTGGAAGGCGTGGTGGCGCGCAAGGTGCTGTCGGTTCAGCCCCAGTTGTTTGCCCCGAGCACCGCCCGCGCGGCATTGGCCCGCGCGTATAACGTGGCTGACCCAAGCGGTTTGGGGTTGACCGACCACGCCCGCATGCTGGCGGTCGGCGCACTGGTCGGCTACGCCGAACTGACCCAAATGGGGGCCTTACCAACCCTGCGGCCACCCAAGTTTCACTTGGCCCAAAGTCACTTGCAGCTCGATGCCCCCACCCGGCAGAGCCTGAACTTGCTCAGCAGCCCAAACGGCCAGCGACGCGACACTCTGTTGGGTGTGCTCGATGAGACCATCACGGCTGCCGGTGGGCGGCTGTTGGCCCGTTGGGTGAGCGAGCCGCTGGCACAGGTAGAACCCATTTTAGCACGCCAGCAGGCCGTGACGGCCTTGGTGCAAAAGGCCGCACAGCGCCACGCCTTGCGCCAGGCTTTGCAACCTACGGGCGATGTAGCCCGTGCCGTAAGCCGCCTGCTGTTGGGGCGTGGCAGCCCGCGCGACGTTGGCCTATTGCGGGCCACCGGGCAGGCATTACCTGCCCTGCAAGCCACACTAAGCGACTGCGAGGGGCTGTTGGCCATACACGCAACCAAACTGGGTGGGTTAGCCTCTTTAACGGCCTTGCTGACGCAAGCCTTGGGCGCCGACCCACTCCCCGCCTTGGTGCGCGACGGCGGCTTTATTGCCGATGGCTACGATGCCGACCTCGATCGCCTCCGCACCTTGCAACGCAACGCCCAGCAGCTTCTATCCGATTTAGAAACCACCGAAGCTGCCGCCAGCGGGCTGAATGCCAAACTGCGCTACAATCAGGTCTGGGGCTATTACCTCGAGGTCTCTAAAACCGCAGACATGATTCCAAGCCATTGGGTGCACCGGCAAACCACCACCGCCACGCATCGCTACAGTACGCCTAGCCTGCTGCAACTGGAACGTGACCTTGGCAGCGCTGCCGCGCAGGCGCAAACGCGCGAGACCGAGCTGCTAGAAGCCTTGGTTAAGGCGGTACAGACCCACAGCGTAGCCCTGCTGGATGTAAGCGAAGCCCTGGCCACGCTGGACGTACTGCAAGCGCTGGCCGAGGTGGCGGTACGGCAGGCGTGGGTGGCGCCAACGCTGGAGGATTCTGGGCGGCTGGACTTAGACCACGCCCGCCACCCCGTCGTGGCCGCCCATGTGGCCGAGTTCATTCCTAACTCCGCGCTGCTCAATAGCGGCGATGTCTGGTTGATTACCGGCCCCAACATGGCAGGTAAAAGCACCTTTCTGCGCCAGACTGCCCTGCTGGTGGTGTTGGCGCAGATCGGCAGTTATGTCCCCGCTGCCCGTGCCGTGGTGGGGGTGGCCGATGCCATCTTTTGCCGGGTTGGCGCTGCCGATAATCTGGCCGCTGGCCAGAGCACCTTTATGGTGGAGATGCTGGAAACCGCAAACATTCTCAATCGCTCTACGGCCCGTAGCCTGATAATTCTGGATGAGCTTGGTCGCGGCACCGCGACCTACGACGGCCTGGCCCTGGCTTGGGCCTGTGTGGAAGACTTGGTGCAGCGGGTGCAGGGCCGTACATTGTTTGCCACGCACTACCACGAGCTCACGGCACTCGCTACTCAGTTGCCAAGCGTGAGCAATCATCAGCTGGCCGTGAAGGTGTGGAAGCAGGAACTGGTGTTTCTCCACCAGGTGCAATCTGGAGCGGCGCAGGGCAGCTACGGCGTGCAGGTAGCCAAGCTGGCGGGCGTACCCGCCAGCGTGGTGCAACGCGCCCAAACCCTGTTACAGGGCTTTGAAGCGGCAGCCCGCGCAGGGGGCAAGCATAGCGTTGCGCGGCTGGATAGTTTAAGCCTGTTTGCCGCGCCAGTTACGGCAGCAGCACCGCCCTCGGCGCTGGAAGGGGCGCTGCGTGCCACCGATATCGATGGCCTGTCGCCGCGTGAGGCGCTGGCCACGCTGTATCAGTTACGGGCGCTACTAAACGCGCCTACACAAGAGGCACACGGGCCTACAACAACGCGTAATCTGGTAAGCTGATACCATGAACGTCTGGTTGATTACCCAATACTACCCGCCCGAAATCGGGGCGCCTTCAACCCGCCTGAGCGGCCTGGTGCGCTGTTGGCAACAGCTTGGTTTGGCCGTGACGGTGCTGACCGGCATTCCCAACCACCCCGAAGGGGTCATTCCCCCAGCCTATCAGGGCAAACCGAAGTATTATACCGAGCAGGTTGAAGGCGTGCCCATTCACCGCCATTGGCTGTACGTAACCCCCAACAAGGGGCGGTTAGGGCGGTTGCTGAACCTGTTAAGTTTTATGCTGAGTGTCTGGTGGCATAACCGTACCCTGCACACGGGCGCGAAGCCTGATATTGTGGTGGCATCGTCGCCGAACTTTTTTTGCGGGGTGGCGGGGTGGCTGTTGGCGCGTCGCTATGGTGCCAAGTTTGTGTTTGAAGTCCGCGACCTCTGGCCGGCAATTTTTGTGCAGATGAATATTTTAAAGCCCGGCATGGTGCTGAACTTGCTCGAAGCGCTGGAGATGTTTCTGTACCGCAAGGCGGATGCCATTGTGACCGTGACCCGCAACTTTGCCCGCAACATTGCAGGACGTGGCATTCCCAAAGAAAAATTAGGAGTGGTTTTTAACGGCGTGAGCGACGCCGACTACGCTGCGGCAACCCAGCCACGCCAGACTGGCGCCACCACCCAACTACGCGCGCGCCTTGGTATTTCTGGGCTCACCAAGGTGGTGCTGTATATTGGCAATCATGGTGAATCGCAGGCCCTGACCCAAGTGATTGACGCTGCCCGTCTGTTGGGCCGCCGTACCGATACCCTGTTTTTGTTTGTCGGCGGCGGGGCGGAGAAATCAAAATTAATCGACTACGCCAAAGGCGTGCCCAACATTCAGTTTTTACCCAGCGTGACGCATGCCGAAGTGTGGGCCTACTACCAAATGGCCGATATTAACCTCGTCTGTTTAAAAAATATTCCTGACTTTGCCATGTTCATTCCTTCCAAGATGTTCGAAATAATGGCGGCGGAGAGTTGCGCAGTCGCTGCGTTGCAAGGCGAGGGCGCCGAGCTGATGACTGAAAGTGGGGCCGCCCTGGTTGTCCCCAGCGAGAACCCCGAGCGCATGGCCGAAGCCCTGAATGCGTTATTGGATGACCCAGCCCGTCGGGCGCAAATGGCCAAAGCTGGCCGGGCCTTTGTGGCCAAGCACTTCCTGCATTCGTCGTTGGCGGCGCAGTACCACGGGCTGTTTAAGCAACTCATCCATAAGCCCTAAGATTCATGGCGGTAGACCCCTCAGCGCTGGTAGGGTTAGGGCTGCTGTTGGCCTTGGCAGCAGGCTGCGTGTTTTGGCTTGGCGCTGGGGTGGTAGAGTTTTGCCGCGCCCGTGGGTTGGTGGCACCCATCACCACCCGCAGCAGCCATACCCGCCCTACGCCGCATGGCGGGGGGGTGCTGCTACCCTTGGTGGCGGTACCAACCGGCCTGCTGTTGGTCGCCTTACTGCCCCTGCCGCACGAGGGTTTTCTCATATGCCTGCTGTTGGCCAGCCTTGGCGTGGCCTTGGTGGGCTGGCGTGACGATGTGGCCCACCTCGACCCACGCTTACGGCTGGCCGTGCACCTGCCAGCCGTTGCGGTAGGGCTGATGTTTTTACCCCCCCTGTTTGACATCTTCCCCCAGGCATTGGTCGTGCCATGGTGGGCCGAAAAGTTGCTGCTGCTGTTGGCGTGGGGCTGGTTTGTTAATCTGTATAACTTCATGGATGGCGCCGACGGCCTGGCCAGCACCAACGCGGTGTTTTTGGGCTGTGCGGTGGCCCTTTTGGCCCCTGCTATTGCCCCATTGGCGTTGCTGGTGGCGGCAGTGGCAGCAGGCCTGCTGCGCGTCAATGGCGCGCCCGCCAAGGTCTTTTTAGGGGATGTAGGCAGTACCTGGTTAGGCTATATGTTGGGCGGCCTGTTGTTGGTTGCCGCTGCCGATAACACCTGGCAACAGCTCTGGCCATTGGCCACGGTCGCCTTGGTGTTCTGTACCGACGCCACCAGCACCTTGGTGCGGCGTATTGCCTACGGCCACGCCCCGTGGGTTCCGCATAAAACCTTTTGGTTTCACCGTGCCTTGGCTTTGGGGCTCACCCATCGCCGCTTGGTGGCGGTGGTAGGGGCACTTAACCTTACCCTGTTGGCCCTCGCGTGGGGCAGCATGGCGGCTGGCTGGCCCGAGGTAGGTTTTCTGCTGGGCCTGCTTCTCATGGCGGGATGTGCGTGCTATATCCGCGGGCATGAACATGACCAATACCCCCCCAAAAAACCGTAAGGTTACCAAAGCCATCATCCCAGCAGCCGGGCTTGGCACGCGCTTTTTGCCTGCCACCAAGGCCATGCCGAAGGAAATGCTGACCGTAGTAAACAAACCCATCATTCAGTACGCGTTGGAAGAGGCCTACGAGGCTGGCATTCGGGAATTTATCATCATTACCGGCCGTGGCAAGGCGGCGATGGAAAACCACTTCGACTACCCCTACGAATTGGCCGATACCCTGCAAAAAAAAGGCAAAATGGCCGAACTTGAAAGCGTGACCAATATTCTGCCCAAAGATGCGCGGCTTTATTACACCCGCCAAGGTGAGCCCTTGGGCCTCGGCCACGCCGTATGGTGTGGGCATACCATAACGGGTGATGACCCCTTTGCGGTGCTGCTGCCCGACGATATTATCTGCCGCAGCAACGGCAACGACTTAAGGCAGATGATTGCGCTGTACGAAGCCACCGGCCAGAGCGTGGTGATGGCCGAAGAAGTGCCGCAAGACCGTACCGGCAACTACGGTATCTGCGACCCAGCCGGCCCGATGGTGAACGGCACCATGCCGATTAAAGGCTTTGTGGAAAAGCCAAACCCAGCCGAAGCCCCCAGCCGCAGTGCGGTGGTGGGCCGCTATGTGCTCAGCCCTCGCCATATGGCGCTGCTGGCCAACGGCAAGCCGGGCAAGGGGGGGGAAATCCAGCTAACCGACGCCATGGCCACCGTGGCCCAGACCGACGGCTTTCAGGCCCACCAGTTGCAAAATGTGCGGTTCGATTGCGGCGACAAGGTCGGCTTCCAGATGGCCAACCTGTACTTTGCCATGAACGACCCCTACATCGCGCCGCGCCTGCTGCCATTTCTGCAGCAAACGGCCACCAAGCACGAGCGGCGCCAAGCGCCGCGTGAAGCCTGACGTATCATGACGGGGACTGTGCTCATCACGGGTGCGGCGAGCTTTATCGGCCACGCCTGCGCCCGCCGCCTGCTGCAGCAAGGCTGGCGCGTGGTGGGCATCGATAACCTTAACGACTACTACAACCCGGCCCTTAAAGAAGCCCGCCTGGCCGACCTCGCTCAGCACCCGCAGGCCGCGCAGTTTACCTTCCATAGGCTGGATTTAGCCGACCTTCCGGCCTTGACCGCGCTTGTGTTGGCGGAACGCCCGAGTGTGGTCATTCACCTCGCCGCCCAAGCGGGCGTGCGCTATGGCATGCAGGCGCAACAACCCTATTTGCACAGTAACCTCATTGGCCACTTTAACGTGCTGCAGGTGAGCAAGGCCTTGGCCGATGCCGGCAGCCCTTTGCAGCACCTGCTCTATGCCAGCAGCAGCAGCGTGTACGGCAACCGCGAGGATGACAGCGCGGGCTTTCTGGAAACCGACAACGTCAGCACGCCAGCAAGCCTATACGCCGCGACCAAGGTGGCCGACGAGGCCTTAAGCCATGCTTGGGCTGCCCAGTTTGGCACCCCCTTAACGGGGCTGCGTTTTTTTACGGTGTACGGCCCATGGGGCCGCCCCGACATGAGCCCGTTGTTGTTTTTAGGCGCCCTGCATCGCGGTGAGGAAATCCAGCTGTTTAATCACGGCGACCTGTGGCGCGACTTCACCTACATCGATGATATTGTCGAGGCCGTGGTGCGGCTCATTCCTAAACCAGCCACGACTGCCGTACCCCACACGCTTTACAACTTGGGCAACCAACAGCCTACGCGGTTGGATGCCTATCTCGCGACCCTCGAGCAGGTGACGGGCCTGACCGCCCGCGTGGCCAAGGTACCGCGCCCAGCGACCGAGGTGTACCGCACCGCCGCCAACACTGCCAAACTGAAAGCTGCCGTGGGCTGGGCCCCCTATACCCCTCTGCCACAAGGGCTGGCGGCATTGAACGATTGGTATGTGGCCCACCGAGGCCTGTTGGCATGATTCAACTCATTCTGGTCACGCTGCCATCCGCTTGGCTGGCCGCTGGGTTGGGTGTTCTGTTCCAACATACGTTACCTTTGTTACCGCTGGAATTGTTGGCGTGGGGCATGGCCAACAGCACCATGCTGATGGCGATGGGGCCGGTGTTGGTGGTGGTAGGCCTGCTGGTGCTGGTGCTG
>JAIXXE010000085.1 GCA_027490875.1 Alphaproteobacteria bacterium | reverse complement strand
GACCACCGGCGCCAGCAACGACATTGAACGCGCCACCGACATGGCGCGGCGGATGGTGACCCAGTGGGGCATGAGCAGCCTTGGGCCGGTGAACTACGGCGAAAAGGATAGCCAAGTGTTTTTGGGGCGCGATATTTCCAACAAATCGCATATCTCGGAAACCATGGCGGCCAAGGTGGATGCCGAGGTGCGGGCCTTTATTGACAGGGCCTACGACCGTTGCGCCAAACTGCTGGCCAAGCATAAAAAAGATTTAAGTGTGCTGGCCGAAGCCCTGCTGGAACACGAAACACTGGATGCCGAGCAGGTGAAAGCCCTGCTGGCGGGCAAGCCGGTGGTGACCTCGGCCAGTCGCGCGCAAGCAGCCACCAAGGCGGCCCCCAAGCGCGGTAGCAAGGTGGCGGTCGAAGCCTAAAAAACAGAAGCCTAAAAACCGCAGGGAGCGGCCTCAGCTCCCTGCGGTTTTTGTATCTGGTTTTGTCGTGGTCAGGCGGTTTCGATGGCCATCCTGTGGTTTCTGTTGAGTTCATCGAAGGCCATGACCGTGGCTTTGAGTACGCTGCGGTCGGGGAAAACCCAAGACATCACCAATTCCCCTTTTTCATGGAGGCAGGGGAGTGGAATGCCTGCGCGGTCTTGTATAGAACGCCGCAAGTCTCTCAGCGACACCATAAGCGCCTTGTAGAGTTTTCTCAGGACTTCGATGAGTTCTTGAGCCGTCGTCATTGCCGCACCTGTTGCAAAAGTTAAGTTACGTTAACCATTCTTTTCTTCTGCGGAGTGTTTGTCAATCGGCCCTAAATGGCTTATGTGTTTGCCCCATGAGCAGATACTTTGGAACCGATGGCATTCGCGGCTTGGCCAATGGGGTGGTGCTAAACCCTAGCACCTTGGTGTTGATTGGCTTGGCCACCGCCCAAGTGGTGAAGCAACGTTGCGGCCACGCCACCCCCAGCGTGGTGATTGGCAAAGACCCACGCCTGAGTGGCTACATGATTGAAAGCGCCCTGCAAAGCGCCTTTACCAGCATGGGGTTTACGGTGTTGTTGGTAGGGCCGCTGCCCACCCCTGCGGTGGCGATGCTGACCCGCAGCCTGCGTTGCGACGTGGGCGTGATGATTACCGCCAGCCATAACCCCTACGACGATAACGGTATTAAGCTGTTCACCCCCGATGGTCTGAAACTGAACGGCGCCTTGGTGGCAGAGATTGAAGCGCTGGTGGATAATCCGGCTGCGCTGGTGCTGGCCCATGCCGACCACTTGGGTAAGGCCGAGCGGTTGGAAGACGCTGTGGGGCGCTACATGGAGTATGTAAAAACCAGTGTGCCGCCCACGCTGCGCTTTGATGGCCTGAAGGTGGCGCTGGATTGCGCCAACGGGGCAGCGTATAAAATCGCGCCGCGGGTTTTTTGGGAACTGGGGGCCGAGGTGGTAAAGACCGGCGTGGCCCCCGATGGGTTTAACATCAACAAACAGTGTGGCGCGACCCACCCAGCCACGTTGGTTGATTTGGTGAAAGCCAGCGGCGCCCACGTTGGGCTGGCCTTCGATGGCGACGCCGACCGCTTGATTATGTGCGACGAACACGGGCAGGTGCTGGATGGCGATACCATTCTGGCTGCCATGGCGCAGCATCTGCACAGCCAAGGCAAATTAACCGGCGGGGCCGTGGTGGCCACCGTGATGAGCAACATGGGGCTGGAAGTATTTTTAAACGGTTTGGGGCTGAAGCTGATACGTACCCCCGTAGGCGACCACCACGTAGAAGCGGCGATGCGCGACCACGGCTGTAACCTCGGCGGGGAGCAGTCGGGGCATTTAATCTTCCGCGATTTTGCCACCACGGGTGATGGCATTCTGGCCGCCTTACAGGTGTTGGCCTTCTTGCAGCACCAAGGCCGCCCCGCCAGCAGCTTAAGCAGCCTGTTTACGCCTTGGCCGCAGCGGCTGGAGAATATTCAGCTGCCAGCCGGTACCAACGCTGCCGAGGTGTTGGCAAGCGCCCCCGTACAGGCTGCGATTGCTGCTGCCAACACTGCTTTGGGCGAGGCTGGCCGTACCTTGGTGCGCAAGAGTGGCACCGAACCCCTGATTCGGGTGATGGTGGAAGCCCGCGACGCGGCGGCGATGCAGGCACAGGTGACGGCTATCAGCGCCGCTGTGCGCGCTGCGGTTTAGCAGTTCAGGCTACAGCAGCCCAAGGGCCAGTTTGGCCTCGAGCGGCAGTTTGGCCTTATCCCATGGGGGGTCGAAGGTGAGCACCACCTTGGTGGTATAGCCGGTAGCCGTTGCTACGGCGGCCTGTGCGGCCTTGGGGAGTTCTTCCGCCACGGGGCAGTTGGGGGCCGTGAGGGTCATGGTTAGGGTGGCGGTTTGGCTGGCGTCATCCAATGCCAAGCCGTAAATCAGCCCCAGGTCATAGATATTGAGCGGCAGTTCCGGGTCCATCACCTGGCGCAGCGCATGCACGGCTTTGTCGTGCAGGCTGGCACGCGCATCAAGTTGGCCGGTATCGGCGGCCAGTTCAGCGGTTGTCTCAATCTTGATTGGCACTAGAGAATACCACTTTCAACGATCAACATCGCACCACCTAAGCCTAAAGCAACGGCCAAGCCACGCGCAAAAAAGAGCCGCAAGTGGTTGGGCTTAATGCTTTGCTTAAGCCGGTGAATCAAGGCTAACCACGTTGCCCAGATGGCTATAACCCCCAAGACTACGCCCAGCCAGCAAGCTAGTTTATCGGCAACGCCGTAGGCAAAAACCCCTTTGGCATGGAGGGTTGTAAACGCTGCCATAAACGTAAGCAGCGCCCCCGGGTGCAACAACGTATAGGCGGCTGCGCAATGCCACGCCTGTTTAAATCCGCCCGGTAAATGGCCCGGTGAGGCGTTGGGCGCACTGCGCCAGAGTTCGGCCCCCAGCAGCATCAAGGCAGCCCCAATGCCCGCCAGCAACCATGGGTGAAAGCCGAGGTTCTCGCTCACCCAATGAGCAGGCAAAAAACTTAGACCAAACAAAGCCAAGGCCGCCATTATTGCATCGGTCATGAGGCAGGTCAGCGCCACCTGCCGCGCGTCGCGGCGGCGCTTTTCGGCCGTGAGGCGGGCCGCCAATTGGCCCATTGGGCCTATCGGAAGCGCCACAGTGACCCCCGCAACAAAACCTGCGGCAAGAGCAGGTACAAGGCTTACAATCAGTCCATCCATGGCATCGAGCTTAAGGCACCAGCAGGCGCTGCGCTTTGATAAGGGCTTGAGCGAGCTGGGTTAGGTCGGCCGCTGTGGTGTAAATGCCAATGCTGGCGCGCAGGCACCCTTGCGGCAGCCCCAAAGCGGACATTAATGGCATCGCGCAATGGTGGCCGCTGCGCACGGCCACCCCTTGTTGGTCGAGCAGCGTGGCCACATCAGCAGGGTGGGCCCCGCGCACGTTAAAGGCCGCGATGCCCGTATGGGGCGGGCTGTAAACCTCAATAAAACCTAGATCGGCAAGGGCGGCTGAAAGCTGCACGGCCATCGCCTGCTCGTGCGCCTGAATGGCGGCCCAGCCATGCTGCTGCACCCACCCTGCGGCCGCACCAAGGGCAATGGCTTCGGCAATGGCAGGGGTGCCAGCTTCAAAGCGTGCTGGCGGCGCGGCAAAGGTGGTGCCGGTGGGCAGCTTAACCTGCTCAATCATATCGCCGCCGCCTTGGTAGGGGGGCATGGTGGCCAACAGTTCGGGTCGCCCCCACAATAGCCCTACACCGGTCGGGCCATACAGCTTGTGGCCGGTCATGCACCAGAAATCCACGCCCAGTTTCGCCAGTTCGGTAAGATTGATAGGCCCATGCACGGCGGCTTGGCTGCCATCGAGCAACACCGCCACCCCCAGCCGCTTGGCCAGCGGCACCAAGTGCGTGAGTGGGGGTCGTACGCCCAACACGTTGCTCATGTGGGTCAGGGCCAGCACGGTGGCGCCGCGCAGCAAGGCCTCAGCGTTGCTGAGGTCGAGGCTGTGGCGGTCGGCCGCCAGCGGGATGACCCGAATTACGGCACCCGTGGCCGCCGCAACCATTTGCCAGGGCACAATGTTGGCGTGGTGTTCCAGTTCGGTCAGCACAATCGCACCGCCGGGCTTAAGGCGTGGCTTGGCAAAGCTGTGTGCCACCAGGTTGATGGCCTCGGTGGTATTGCGCGTAAAAACCAGACTGTTTTCGCCCCCCACGGGCAGCCCCAAAAAAAAGGCCACCTGCGCGCGGGCGGCTTCGTAGGCGGCGGTGGTGGTTGCGCTGTTGTGGTAAAGCCCCCGGTGAATATTGGCATAGGGGCCGCTGAGTACGCGGCTGTGGGCGTCAATCACCGCTTGGGGTTTAAGGGCACTGGCGGCACTGTCGAGAAACGCCAATCGCACACCATGGGGCTGGGGATTGCTCGCTGGGTTCAGGCTTGGGAACTGCGCCCTTAGGTTAGCGTTCATAGTGCGGTCGCTCCAGCGTATCGCCGTACTCGCGCAGCACCTCGCGCTGCTCGGGGTTGGCTTTGGTGTTGGCCAGCCACTCGGTGGAAAAATCGGTGAGGGGGGGCGGGGCCTTGCTGCCGCCGCTTAACCATTCCTGCACGCGCGCGGCCCAAATGCTGCGGGTAGCGCTGGGGAAGGCTGCCAAAAACTCATCGGCGTAGCCCTGCACCAACAGCGCGCGGGCTTGGGTTTCGTTCAGGCCGCGGGCTTGCAGGTAAAACAGATGCTGGGGGTTTAACCCGCCGCTGGCGGCCCCGTGGCTGCACTTAACATCGTCGGCGTAGATTTCAAGCTCGGGCTTGACGCTGGCGCGGGCGGTGTCGCTGAGCAGCAAGGTATGGTTATGCATATAGGCGTTGGTTTTTTGGGCTTCTGCCGCAACCCAAAACTTACCCTGAAAGACGCAATGGCTTTCATCCAGCTGCAAGTTGCGCTGCCGAATGACCACCGCGTTGCCTTCGCCTGCGTGGTGGGTTTGCAGCGTCACATCGTGGTGTTGCGCAGCACGTGCGGTGCTGAGGCTGGTGAGGTGGTAGGTACAGCCCGTGCTTAGGTGGGTATGGATTTCACTACGGATGAGCCCGCCGCCTGCCATGCCCAGTGTGCCTTCGTAGGTGGCGCCAGCGGCCAGAGTTTGCCGTTGCCGCCGTGTTACAATCAGGCCCATTGCATCGGGCAACAGGTGCAGCACGCTGTGCTTAAGGGTTGCGCCTTCGCCCAGCTGCACGCTGGTGGCGTGGTGTTGCCAGCCAACTTGATGGGGCAGCGCATGGTGGGCTTCCACCACGGTAGCACTGACTTTGGCTGCCACGGTAAGCTGCAGGCTGGTAGGGGCCGTGCCGGCCATGTGAATGAGCACCACCGGTGTTGAAGGCGTGCGATGAATGTGCAGCTCCCACCCGTGCGCCACGGCCAGCGTATCGAGGCTATCGAGCTCTGGTTGCCCCGACCCAGTCAGCTTGGCCCCCAGTGGGCGGAGTTCAACCCCCGCTGGCAACGGGGTGCCTAGTTCAGGCACTGGTTGGCCGTGATGAAAGACCACTTGCGGGATGGCAAAAATGGGGAGAGCCTGTTCAATTTCCCGCAGGGTTGATTCCTGCCCGCCCGCGTCGGGCAGCGTTTCAATCGCCCGCTTAAGGTGGGTGAACTTCCAGGCCTCGGTGGCAGGGGTCGGGAGCACCAGCATAGGCCTAGGCCGCGTTCCCGAGCAGGCTGTCGTAGCCTTCGGCTTCCAGCTGAATGGCCAGTTCAGGCCCGCCCGACCGTACAATCTTCCCCGCCGCCATGATGTGCACATGGGTGGGCTTTAGGTACTCCAGCAGACGTTGGTAGTGGGTAATCACCAAAAAGGCATTGCTGGGGGTGCGTAGGGCATTCACGCCTGCGGCCACGATGCGCAGGGCGTCGATATCCAAGCCCGAATCGGTTTCATCCAGAATCGCTAACCGTGGTTGCAGCAGCGCCATTTGCAGAATCTCGAAGCGCTTCTTCTCGCCGCCGGAAAACCCCGCGTTCACGTTACGGGTTAAAAAGCTTTCGGGCATATGCAGTTCGGCCATGGCGGCGCGGCAGAGCTTAACAAACGCCAGCGCATCCAATTCGGCTTCGCCGTGCGCGGTGCGGTGGGCGTTCAGCGCCGTGCGCAAAAAGGTGGCCACGTTCACGCCGGGCAGCTCGACGGGGTACTGAAAGGCCAAGAATACGCCCGCGCGGGCCCGTTCGTCGGGTTCCTGCGTCAGCAGGTCTTCGCCTAAAAACTTGACGCTGCCGCCGGTCACTTCGTAGCCTTCGCGGCCCGCCAGCGTGTAGCCAAGCGTTGATTTACCCGCCCCGTTGGGGCCCATAATCGCGTGCAATTCGCCCGCGCCGAGGGTTAAGGAAACGCCGTGCAGAATGGCCTTGTCGGCCTCGGTCACGCGGGCTTGCAGAGCTTCTATTTCTAAAATATGTTTCATATCAGTGTATTATCCTATCTTGCGAGAAGCTTACCGCTGCCCCATGCTTATGGTTTACTAAGGCACCGTTTGTGCCCAAAACTTTTGTACAGCTGGATCCAACCGGCTGAATTGCGTCCCCAGCCCGTGGGGCGGACACGGGTGACCCGGCTTTTCCGAAGGAGGACACTATGCCGGTGGGAGGAAATGAAAGTGATAAGGATAAATTTCTTTGGGAGGGAGCACCGGTTTTAAGTCGTGACTTCCACGACTTGGGGCTTGTCCTAGGCAGGGTTGCTGTGGCCAAGGTTCCAGCTGGAACAACGGCTATACCTGCTGCCTTGCCAGAGGCCGCGCTGGAGGCCCAGCGTGCGCGCTTCGAAGGCAAGGGGGGGGCGGCTAACATCTGAGCCAAACCCCGACGGTTACAAAGGCGCGTTCCAGTTTGGGAATGCGCCTTTGGCGTTTTTAGGGTTGTGTAAGGGGCGTGCTTCATTACCCTACACTGCCTTCCAAACTAATCGCCAGCAGCTTTTGGGCTTCCACGGCAAACTCCATCGGCAGTTGCTGGAGCACTTCCTTGGCAAAGCCGTTCACAATCATCGCCACGGCATCTTGCTCGGTAAGTCCGCGTTGGGCGCAGTAGAATAGTTGGTCGTCGCTAATCTTGCTGGTGGTGGCCTCGTGCTCGGCGGTGCTGGTGGCATTCTTTACCGTAATGTACGGAATGGTGTGCGCGCCGCACTGGTTGCCAATCAGCAGGCTGTCGCATTGGGTAAAGTTACGGCTGTGACTGGCCTTGGGGCCAATCTCAACCAACCCGCGGTAGGTGTTGTCGCCGCTATCGGCGCTGATGCCCTTGCTGATAATAATGCTGCGGGTGCGCTTGCCCCGGTGAATCATTTTGGTGCCCGTATCGGCGGCCTGCCGTTGGCGGGTGAGGGCCACGCTGTAGAACTCGCCCACACTTTCATCGCCTTGCAGAATGCAGCTGGGGTACTTCCAGGTAATCGCGCTGCCGGTTTCTACCTGTGTCCAGCTGACCTTGCTTTTTTTACCGGCACAAAGCGCCCGTTTGGTCACGAAGTTATAAATCCCGCCCTTGCCGTTGGCGTCGCCCGGGTACCAGTTTTGCACGGTGGA
Source organism: Alphaproteobacteria bacterium (assembly GCA_027490875.1). Taxonomy (GTDB): domain Bacteria; phylum Pseudomonadota; class Alphaproteobacteria; order UBA2136; family UBA6156; genus JADCGN01. The sequence goes on along the minus strand of JAIXXE010000085.1, from coordinate 4,390 downwards.
GTATTTAATCTCGGCGCGTTCGTGGGCAATCAGTTCCACCACCGCAGCGTGCAGTTGGTTCTCATCGCGCTGCGGGGCGGTGCAACCTTCCAAGTAGCTAACGTAGCTGCCTTCCTCGGCGATAATCAGGGTGCGTTCAAACTGGCCGGTGTTGCGTGCGTTGATGCGGAAATAGGTGCTTAGTTCCATCGGGCAGCGCACGCCTTTGGGCACATACACAAAGCTGCCATCGGTAAACACGGCGCAGTTCAGTGCGGCGTAGTAATTGTCGGCCACGGGCACCACGCTGGCTAGGTACTGCTGCACCAGCGCGGGGTGGTTGCGCACAGCTTCGGAAATCGGGCAGAAAATCACGCCAGCCTTGGCCAGTTCTTCCCGAAAGGTGGTGGCGACCGAGACACTGTCGAACACCGCGTCGACCGCTATTTTGCTGCTGGCGGGGGCGCCATCCCGAATGCCGGCCAGAATCTCCTGCTCGGCCAACGGAATACCCAGCTTTTCGTAGGTGCGGAGAATCTCGGGGTCAATCTCGCTCAGGCTTTTGGGCTTGCTGTCCATCCCCTTGGGCACCGAGTAGTAGGAAATGGCCTGAAAATCGATCGGCGGCACCTGCGGCTTTTGCCACACGGGGGTCGGCATGCTCTGCCATTGCTTAAAGGCCTTGAGGCGCCACTCCAGCAGCCAGACGGGTTCTTCCTTTTTGGCGGAGAGAAACCGGATGGTGTCCTCGGTTAAACCGGGGGGTGCGGTGTCGCTCACCACCGCCGATTCAAAGCCGTACTTGTAACCACTGCCAAGCTCTTCCAGCGTCTGGAGCGTTTCTTGAAGCTCTTCCCGAGTATTGGCTTCCCGCACGGGCTGTGGTTGTTGCATGACTTTTCTTTGGCACAGATTGGCCCAAATAAAAACACCTAATGGGTTAGGGTTTTTAGATTGAAAAGGGCCATTCCAACTTTCACCCGCCCTCTAAAAAGGTTACTGTGCTGCCATGACCTTCACCCTTCACCCCCAACTGGCTGCCGACTGTGTGGTGGTGGGCGACCTGCCCATCTGCCGCGTGCTGCTTAATGCGCAATTTGCGCAATTCCCGTGGCTGATTCTGGTGCCCATGCGCACTGGCTGCCGCGATTTAACCGACCTCGCGCCGATGGATTACCCGCTGGTGATGGATGAAGTGGCCTTGGTGCACGACCGGCTGAAAGCCCTGTGTAAGCCCACCAAAATGAACGTGGGTGCGATAGGCAACATGGTGCCGCAGCTGCATATCCATATCATTGCCCGCACCGAGGGCGACGAGGCCTGGCCCAAGCCCGTGTGGGGCCATGCCCAGCCCAAGCCCTACAGTGGCGTTGAGGCGGTGATGCGGGCGGCGGAACTGAAGGCGATTCTGGAGCTTTAAAACGCCACTCCCCCGCCTCTTGGGCGGGGGGTGTAGTCTGCGTCGGCTGTTGGGTGTTCATTCGAAACAAGATTTAGGGAACTCGATGTCGACCACGAAATCTCTTCTGTCATCTGGATCGCAAAAACGCCAGAAGTTAGCAATTTCTGCGATTGTCGACAGGCGATAACGGTGCTTTGGGATCTCGAACTTTACCGTATCCGGCTCGGGCTGCAACCCCTCAATCTGGTGTATTTCCGTGGCGACAACTCGTATTTGTTCTCTCGTCATGAGCGGGTACTGCTCGTACACTGGCATGACGACAAACCGTTTACGCACTGTCGGCAACCCAGCGGCGGCCATCATGTAGCCCTCCTTGAATTCATCTGTTATCCAGCTGCGCAGGTGGCTCATGCTTTCATGGCGCATTGTTGAGTCAGAAAATTCCATGATGGGATATTTGGGTACCTGTCCGGTGCGTTTCGACGACGCAACAAAGGCACGGCGCATGACTGGGTCAGGAAACAGATATTCCACTGGAATCTGCCGCCCGATTGGCCGGATTAACAGCGTGTTGTCTTTGTCTATGTAGTTGACTGTGAAGGACACATTACGGGTATCCTTGCGGCGCCAGCGTTCCCAATAGTACCGTGCAGTTCCCCACATCAGCACTACCACGACGGCAATAAAAAGAAGCTTAAAGACTTCGGCGATGATTTGGATGCCGACGTCGTAGAAAATTCGGCTGATGGGATGCCCAAGCAGCATCAGTTCGGTGGCAGGACTAAGGTTGGCCATAACAGGGTCCTTATAAACGAGAAAAAGTTGATTTTTACTGTATACCTAGTTTTATAAAAATACAATAGTCCTTGACGAATAATTAAATTATCTCCAAACACCCCCCATGCTGCAAGGCCATATAACCGTTCAAGAGCTTACCCCGCCGCTGGCGGAAAGGGCGCATGTGCCGTTGCCTAAGATTAAGATAGGCCAGCATAATCTTGAAAACAATGTAGTTTTGGCACCAATGACCGAGATTACCGACCGGCCCACCCGCCTGTTGAACAAGCGGTTTGGGGCAGGGTTGGTGGTGAGCGAGATGATTGCCGCCGAAGGCGTGGTGCGCGGCGCCACCGTGGCGGCCCAAAAGGCCACGTTTGATGCCCGGCAGGGGGTTCATAGTGTGCAGTTGGCGGGGGCCTCGCCCACCAATATGGCGGCTGCCGCCCGCACCAACGAGCTGGCAGGGGCCGATGTGATTGACATTAATCTTGGCTGCCCCGTGAAGAAGGTGGTGAACTGCATGGCGGGCAGCTATCTGATGAAGGAGCCGAATCTGGTGCGCGAGATTGTGAGCCGCGTGGTGGACGCGGTGAGCGTGCCCGTAACGCTGAAAACCCGCTTGGGCTGGGATGAAGCCCGCAAGAATGGCCCCGAAATTGCCAAGATTGCCGAAGACTGCGGCGTGCAGCTGCTGGCGATTCATGGTCGCACCCGTGCCCAGATGTACACAGGGAGTGCCGATTGGGCGGCTGTACGGAAGATAAAAGAGGCCGTGCGCATCCCCGTGCTGGTAAACGGCGATATTGAAACGCCCGACGATGCCGTAAAGGCGCTGGAGCAAAGCGGCTGCGATGGCGTGATGATTGGCCGCGCCACCTATGGCCGCCCGTGGCTGTTGGGCCAAGTGGCCCATTACCTGAAAACGGGCGAATACTTACCTGCACCCGACTTGCAGCAGCAGTACGACATCGTGCGCGAGCATGTGGCCCTGGCGGTGGAACTGTACGGCGAGTTTTCCGGCATTCACCACATGCGCAAGCATATTGCGGGCTACACCAAGGGCTTAGTGGGAGGCCGCGAGCTACGGATGCGGCTTAATGACATCAGTGACGCAGGGGTGCTGTGCGCGGAGTTGCAGGCGCTGTATCAAGGGCAGGCTCGGGCTGAGATGCCTAGCCCCGCAAACCCTTAAAAAAATCGGTTAATAGGGCAGCGCAGGCGGCTTCTTCAATCCCGCCCAGAATTTCGGGCTGGTGGTGCATAAAGTTGGCCACGCGCGGGCCGTTGACGGTGCCGCCGCTCTTTGGGTCGTAGGCGCCAAACACCACGCGGGCCACGCGGGCGTGGCACAGCGCTGCCATGCACATGGGGCAGGGCTCCAGCGTGACGGCCAGCGTACAGCCCGTCAGGTATTTTTCCCCAACGTGGGCTAAAGCTTGCTGCAAGCAAAGCATTTCGGCATGGGCCAGCGGGCTACGTTGGGCTTCCACTTGGTTGTGGGCGGTGGCCAAAATACTGCCATCCGGGCCCGCCAACACCATGCCCACCGGCACTTCGCCAGCGGCGGCGGCCACACGGGCCTCGGCCAAGGCGGCCTGCATGAGGGGGTGTGGGTTGAAGGAAACCATGGCATGCTTTACAAGGAATGCATGGAAACTTCCAGACCCCTGATTGGCATTATGATGGATTGGCAGGCCGAAGGCAGCTTTAGCCCACGGCCGTATTATGCGATTCGGGAGAGCTATTTTCACGCGGTATGGGCAATGGGTGGGCTGCCGATTGGGTTGCCGCTGCTTGAAGCTGCACAAAACGCGGTGCTTAACACCGTGCAAGGGATTGTGGTGCCCGGTGGCGACTACCCCAGCCCCAGCCGCTGGTACGGCGATGGCCACGGCATCCCCGACGAGCACCCACGCACCGTATTGAATGAAACCTTGATCCGTGAGGTGCTGGCGCGCCAGATACCATTTTTAGGCATTTGCGCTGGCATGCAGGAACTGGTGGCTGCCACGGGCGGGCTGTTGCACTGGCGGGTGGCCGAAAGCGTCCCCAACCCAGCGCCGCATCGCAGCGTTGCCCCGACCCAGATTGCCCATACTGTGCAGATTCAGCCCAATACCCTGCTGCACCGCTTGGTTAACCAGCCCGAGATTGGCGTGAACAGTCATCACAACGAAGGCATCAAAACCCTCGGGGCAGGGATGCAGGTGGCCGCCGTTGCGCCTGATG
>JAIXXE010000023.1 GCA_027490875.1 Alphaproteobacteria bacterium | reverse complement strand
TATCCACTGAGCTACGGGTGCCCGCCCCCTTCCTAAACGGAACTGGCGAAGCTGACAAGCCCAAGCGAAACGATTACTCGTCGCCCAACCAGCGGCTGTCGGTACCCGGCCCCTGTTGTTTGGCCTCCAGCTGGGCGGCCCAGCGGGTCATCAGGTTAATTTCGTACTCTTGGGCGCGGATAATCTCGCGAGCCAAGCGCCGTACCTGAGGATCTTGGCCATGCTCCAACACAATCTTGGCCATATCCACAGCGCCTGCGTGGTGGGGAATCATCCCGCGCAGAAAATCGATGTCGGCATTGCCGGTATAGGGCACCGCCATCGCGGCATGCATCTTGGCCATGGCGGCATCGAGCGCCTGCGTGGCTTCGTTCATGTTCGCACCCGCTGGGCTGTTATGGCCACCGTGTGCGCTATGGTCGGCATGGCTGGCAGCCGCAGGTGCCACCTTGCCATGGGCATCCTTCTGCAAATGCATCGGGCAGGTAGGGTCGTTCTCGCAGGCCATAGCGGGCATGGCAAACAGGGCAAACAAGGCAAGCAACGGTAGGCGGACCATGATAAATCTTTCTCTTAGGGGAAGATTAAGGTTACTCAACCCTCAAGGCAAGCAAAGAATTGCCGCTAAATCCGTGGCCTTACCCCTGCCGATGAAGCCTGCCCAACAGCCTCAAGGCTACCTACCAACGCCGACACAATCCGGTCTCCAAACACCTGACGCAGCCCCTGAAAGCCCGGCCAGAGATTCACTTCCAGAAACACCGGGCCAGTGGGGCTGCGGATAAAATCCACGCCCGCCCAAGGCGCTGCCCCCATGGCCTGCCAAGCTTGTTGGCAAAGCTGGAGTTCATGGGGCGAAAGGGTTGTCGGTCGGCCTTCTCCGCCACGGGCAATATTGGCCAAAAACTGGCCGGGCGGAGCATGGCGACTCATCGCAGCCAGCAACTGCCCCTGCACCAAAAACGCCCGTACATCTTCACCAAGCGGGGGGATGGGCTCTTGCACAATCAGCGGGTCATCGTTGCCCAAGCCCCAGCGTTGGGCTTGTTCTTGTGCGGCCTTAACATCGGGCACCAAGGCTACCCGTTCCCCGCGCGCGCCATGGGCGGCCTTGACCACTTGTGGCCAGATCAAACCTGCACCGGCGCTGGCAAGCAGGTCTGGGGTTGTCAGCAGCGTCGCCGGAATCGGCAGCCCCGCCGCCCCAAGCCGGTACGCCTGGGTTAATTTATCGCTCTGTGGCAGGTGCGGCGAATGAAACAGCGGCCACGCGGCGGCAGCCATGGCTTCCACCAAGCGCTGGGCCCCCAAGGCTTCGCTGGTATGCCACCAGTAAAGTAAATCTGGTTTGGTGCAGAGGTGGCCTTCCAGCCAAAACGTCAGGCCATGCGGGCCAACGCGCCACGTCATGGCGGTACTGTCCCAAAGTTCTAGTTGGTGACCGCGGGCGCGTAACCCATCGTACAGCAGCCTCAGGCTCTCGCTTAACCCACGCTGGGGGGAAAGGAACACCAGATGCATGGGTGCTTAACGCCCAAATTAATTGCCCAAGCTGTCAATCGCCGCCACATTGGCCAGCAGCTGGGCCACCGTGAGCGGCCCCACACCGCCCGGGGCAGGGGTACGCCGGGCCACAAGGCCTTCAAGGCGGGCTGAATCCACATCGCCGCGCAGAATCTTTTTGCCGCTATCATTCTCTTCAGGCGTCAGCCCCACATCAATCACATCGGCACCGCGCTGCAACCAATGCTCGGTCACCAGCCCCGGCACACCGCATGCGGCCACCACCACGCGGGCCTGTTGGCAAAGGCTTTGCGGGTGAAGGGTATCGCGGTTGATGGCCGTCAACTGCGCCCCCCGCTGTACCAGAATCTCGCGCAGCGGGGCCCCCACCACGCGGCCATTGCCAATCACGGCAATCGGCAGGTTAGGCAGCGCGTAGCCCCACACCTGCGTCAGTAAGCGCACAATTGCCGCAGGTGTTGCGGGTAAATGGCAGGGTAGGCCTGCGGCACGCCGCTGGGCGCTTTCGGCACTCAGGCCGTCCACATCCTTGCGCCAGGGCACGGCATCCAAGGCTGCCTGAATATTCCAGCCCTCCGGCAGGGGCGTTTGCACAATAATGCCATCGGTCGCAACGTCTCTGGCCAACGCGTGCAACGTGCTGTGCAATGCAGCTTGGCCTTGGGCGGGGTTTAAATGCAGGCGCTCGGCCACAATCCCCACAGCGGCGGCAGCTTCAAGCTTTTTGGCCACATACACCGTACTGGCCGGATTGTTCCCAACCTGCACAATCACCAAACGCGGCGGTTGCGGCCATGTTTTAACCTTTGCGGCAACCTCGGCCAGCCATTGCTGGCCAAGCGCGCGGCCATTTAAAATTTCGGTCATCATGCTGCGCTTATAACCTAAATAAAAAAAAAGGCCAACGGCCTCACCCTAAGGGGTGAGGCTGCCGGCAATGAACGACTCGAGAAAGGCTTCCACATCCGGAAAGCAGTAGTCGGCTTCCCCGTCGCGCGGGCCAACCAGTACGGTCGTGAACCCCAACCGCGTGGCCTCTTTCAAGTTGGCGGGGCTGTCTTCAATCAGCCAGTGTTTGGCTTCGTGGCGCCCTTCCTCTGCCAGAATGATATGGTAGGGCTGGGCCGTGCGTTTGTAGGCACGGGCGCGAAGGATTGGGAAGTGATGCCGCACGCCCAGATGGTCCAGAACGCTCTCGGCGTACCTGTAGCCAGCTTGAGTAAGAATCCTCAACCTGACCATCTCGCTGGCCGCATCAAGCAGGCTTGGCAGCCGATCCTTCACCTCCAAGTCCGCAATCAGCTTCAACGACGCATCACCGTGGCGGTCATAGGCTTCGTCAACCCAACGCATGGGTAAGCCAAAGTTATCAGCAATCCCTAACCAAGAACACCCATGGCTTTCATAATATACTTTGAAAAAGTGTAGAACTTCCTCGTGCGATAAATCTGGAACGAGGGTTTGTACTATTTCAAGAACGCTTGGGTCACGCCACGAAGGCCGGAACGCTTTGGCGGTGTGGGCCAACGTATCATCCAAGTCGAAGTGAAGATGGACGGCAGGGCCGCAGTGTTCGGTGACCATGGTGGTCTCCCTAGTAAGAGGAACAGAAGATAGATTTCTGTAACGGCCCTTGAGGGGCCCGGTCAAGCCCTATTGTTCCTTCACATAGACCCCTGGCGCTGGGCACACAGGCTGGTAGGCCTTGTTGCCTAGGGCTTTGGGGGCGGCAACCTGCTCGCCGCTCTGGCCGCCGAGCCACTGGGCGTAATCGGGCCACCAGCTGTCGGGGGTTTCGGTGGCCGAGGCCAGCCACTTTTGCGGGTCGGTCTGGCCCTTATTCAACCCGCCAACCCAAAAGCTACGCTTAACTGGTTTGCCCGCAGGGGTGGGGGGGCTAACCACACCGGCCACGTGCCCGGCCTTGGTCACGGCCAAGCGCTTATTGCCACTGGCCATTTTGGCAAAGGGGGCAAAGCAACTCTCCCACGGCGTAATGTGGTCGTTCAGCGCACTGAGCATATACATCGGGTACTCCAGCGTGCTGAGGTCAATCTTTTCCCCCAGCAAGGTGACGGCATTGGGCTTGGCCAAGGCGTTTTCGACGTACAGTTTACGCAGGTACCAGCTGTGCATCGCGGCGGGCATGCGGGTGCTGTCGTCATTCCACACCAGAATATCAAAAGGCATTGGCTGCTTGCCCAGTAGGTAATTACTTACCACAAAGTTCCACACCAAGTCGTTGGCACGCAGTAAACTAAAGGTGCTGGCCATTTCCTTGCCGTCCAGTACGCCATCCTGCTGCATTTTGGCTTCGAGCGCAGCCACTTGCGCATCGTCGGTAAACACCCGCAGTTCGCCCGCATTGGCAAAGTCGGAAAGGGTGGTGAGGAAGGTCGCCGATTTAACCGGCGACTTGGCCGCACTCCCAAACTTGCTTTGCAAGGCGGCGAGGGCCGCAAACACCATGGTGCCGCCAATGCAGTAGCCCACTACATTGGCCTGCGTGGTGTTGCAAATGGCGTTGGCGCAATTCACTGCTGGCACCAGACCTTCCTTAATATAATCCTCAAAGCCAACATCCTTGTAGCTGGCGTCGGGGTTCTTCCAACTGACCATAAAAACCTGAAAGCCTTGATCCACCAGGTACTTCACCAGGCTGTTGTGGGCTTGTAAATCCAGCACATAAAAACGGTTAATCCAAGGGGGGCAAATCACCAGCGGCGTCGCATGAACCTTGGCGGTGGTGGGCTGGTACTGAATCACCTCCACCAAGCGATTGCGCAACACCACTTCGCCCTTGGTGATGGCAATGGTCTCGCCCACCACAAAGGGCTTTTTGTCTACCATCGCAATCTTGCCATGTTGCATATCCTCCAGCAGGTTCTTCATGCCACTCAGCAGGCTTTCGCCCTGCGTGGCCATGGCGGTGTAAAGCGCTTCAGGGTTGGTCATCAACACATTGGCGGGGGAGAGCAGTTCCAAAAACTGGCGGGTATAAAACTCGGCCTGCATTTTCTGTTGAGGGTTGTTCAACTGGGCACTGGCGACAGCAGTGGTGACATAATCGCTGGCCAACAGGTAGCTTTGCTTGAGTAAATCAAAGAAGGGCAACTGCCAACTCTCATGCGCGAAGCGGCGGTCGTCTTTGGCAGGCGTAATCACGGCTGCCACCTCTTTACCCATAGCGCGCTCCAGCATGTTGGCATAGAGCGCCAATTGCTGCTGATGATACGTCAGGGTTTGGCGCAACAGCGCGTGCGGGTCGCGTTGCAGGGCCTCGGTGGTGGCTGCAAAGGCCGCCAGCATGGCCTGGGTGGGGGCCAGAGTGGCGGGTACCTTCACCCCAGCCTTGGCCAGCGCAGTCATGGCGTTTTGTGTTAAATCGGCCATGGCCTGAAAGGAAGAATTGGGTCTGGCAGAAGAAGACATTTGCGAAGGAACCTTGCTGGCTTTTATTGTTAAGCAACCCTAGGCTAGGTGGTGCCCTCCACACAAGCCCTTATCAACAAAAAACAGCTTAAACATCTTACTAATGCGCACAACTGCCACACGGTTACTCATCTTGGGCGAAGGCCTTGCCGTACGGGCCCTCGCGGCCCGCTTGGCGGCCATGCCAGGCGTGGCCAGTGTGCGGCAACAGGCCACCTATACTCCCGGCGAGCGCCTGCCAGACGCACATCTGTGCTTAGAATTTATTGAAGGCCTTAGTCTCGCGCGCGAAGCCGCCATGCAGACCCTGGCGCAAGGGATGGGCTTGGTGGTGGGCAGCCCACTCCTGGCCGCCACCCAAGGGGCGATGCTGGCCCAGGCGGCGGCCGGGCAGGGGGTGTTTTTTGCGATTGCCGCGCATGGCTTGGGCGGGGCACCAGCCCTGTTGCAGGCATGGCAAGCAACGCAGGCTACGCTGTTGATGCCCGGGGCGGCCCAGCAGGCGCTTGCCCGCTGCCATGCGCGGCAAGAAGCGCCCGAGCAAGCCCTCCGCCACCTGCAAGCCCGTGGTGCCGATATGTCCGATGCCCACGGCAAGCGCACGCACCTGCTGGCCCATGCCCTGCTGGCCGCATGGCAAGGCGTCTGGCCCGATATTGGTCAGCAGCCGCGCTATGGCCTCGACGACCTCGACCCTTCTTGGCTCCCGATGGTGCACAGCTTAGGGCTTAAGTTGGCCTATGGCGCCAGTATAACCTCTACGCAAATCCGCACCGGCCTGTTGGCGCTCCCCGCGCAGCATAGTTGGCAAGGGGCGCAGCCGCAGGTGTTGGCCCACACGTTGGCGGGTATGCTTACGCTGGAAGCCCCTGCCACGGGCGGCGATGCCGCCGCCGCCGTATTGGCCATTCAGGCCTTTTTGGCGGGGCAGAAGCGCGCAGTCCTATCAGCCGGCATGGTGCAACCACATACTGTTGCCCCCACATATTGGCTAATGCTAGGGCGCGGTGCCGTACCAACCGTGGCCGCCGAGCAAACCCAGCGCCATACCGCAGCTGGGTGGGCCCGCGTGGTGGCCATCCAGGGCCCACAGGTCTGGCCCGAAGGCACCTTGGCGGTACCCTTGGTTCAGCCGTGGCAAGAAGCTGCCGTAGCAATGCCCTTGCGACTGGTAGGCTAACGCCATGCGGGTGATTGGCCACTCACTCACAGCCTGCCTGCTGGTACAAGCCTTGCTGGAACGCGAGGTTGCGGTTGTTTGGTATGCCAGCAATCAATCCTCTTTCGCCACACTGCTGCCCGATTTAACCCTGCTCCCCGGCCCAACCTTAGGCTTGGCGCAGGTCAGCCGGGCTTTGTGGCGCCGGGCTGCTAGCCTTAACCCACTGCCACTGCTTGCCAAGGCACCTTTGGCCGACTTGGCCACCACACCCGGCCGTGTAGCCAAGCTGCACGAGGAAGCACTGCTCGACACCCTGGCCGGCGAACCAACCAGCTATCTGGAAACGCCACCGCTCGGGTTACAACCTAAACTGGTGCAGGGGGTACGTTGGCAGGCCGAGGCCCCGCTGCTGGCCGCTGGGTTGCACGAATCCCTGCTGCAATCGCTGGCCCAAAAGGGGCAGCGCCCGCAGCCCTTACCAACAAATCTTTCCCTCGCGTGGCTGGAAGCCGAACTGACCACGCTCACCGATATGGCGCTGGCCGCACAGCTGATTCCCGCCCTTGGCCTCAAGCCCCGCCGCAGCCATTGCTTAAGCTGGAGCCTAACCGAACCGCTGCCACTGCCCGAGGCCCCCTTGCAGCTGCTGCACCGCATGCCCAAGGGCCACGCATGGTTTCAGTTAACCACCACCAACTTGCACCTTTGGTACGATGGTTTGGCCGACCCTCGTCAGGCCAATGCCTCCCCCGATGCCGACCAGGCCACGGTGGCGGCGTTGGCCCAGCATGGGCAACAGCTGCTGCCGTTGTTGGCACGGCCCGATATTGCCCCACCAAGTGCCAGCGCTTGGGTAGAGTGGCTCATGCCCGATTCCTTGCCACTGGTCGGGCCGCTCACGCCCGACAGCGCCGTGTGGCTGCTGGGGGGCATGGGGGTACGCGCAGGGCTTTATGCGCCCGCCCTGATTGAACGGGTGATGGAATTATGGGATTTGGAAGAATACCAAGCAGGACCCTATGCCCCACAGCGGATGGCCGAAGTCGCTCTCGCAGTTCCAGAAAGCCTCGACTTTCCAGAAAGGCCACCAACGTCAGTGGCCGATACCAGTAAAGCGGCCGCAGTCGAGACCCGTGGCAATGTAACGGATGTTGCCCCGCCCGAAGTGAAACGGGCGACCGAGGTCAGGATGGTTTCCAAAGAGGTGACGGGGCAGTCTCAAACCCCCCGCGTGACGGGGGGTAACAAGCCCAAGATCCAGATGGCCTCGGTGAAGAAAACATAGGATGTTACACCCTGCTCCCTCGGTATAGTGCAGTGCACAAAAATGCTTGACAAGCGCTAAACCCCTCAGGCATTTTATACGCAACAACAACCAACAGGGATTGCTCCATGACCCCCGACTTCACCAAAATGTTCGATCCATCTCATATGCAGCAGGCCATGCAGCAAAATTGGCAGCAAATGTCGCAACAGTGGCAGAAGATGATGGCCATGCAACCCATGATGACCAGTGAACAACCAAGCCTGGAAGCCATGAAACAGGTCGGCTCGCTGCTTACTGAAACCATGAGCAAATGCACCGAAGCCCAAATGCAATATTGCCAAAGCAGTATGGAAGATTGCATCGGCGCCATGCGCGAACTTTCTTCGGCCAAGGGGTTGGATGAGTATATGCAAAAGCAAACCCAGTTAGGCCAAAAGGCTGCCGAAAAGGCCCAAATGACGGCTCAACAGATGGCCAGCCAATGGCAAAAAACCCAAAGCCAGTGCACCGACCTCATCAGCCCATCGTTGCTGCAGGGGATGAGCTGGAACAGTGCCAAAGCCGCCAGCAAGCCAGCCAGCAAAGCCTAAGCAACCGCTCAATAGCAAAAGGGCCCAGCAAAATGCCGGGCCCTTTTTTTAGTTGCTTGCTGCAGTGTCGCGCAGGGCAATCCACCCCACTTGGTCCTGCCGTTCCCTTTTCACGAGAACATGCCGAACCTGATGCCACGGCAGCACCCGCTCATCCACGTTGTCGAGGATGAAGTCGCCCGCCGTGGTGCGGAGCATCAAGACCAAGTGGCCCTGTTGCGCTTCATCCAGCACCAGTGTTAGGCGCAGGGCGCGGGCCGGGAACCCAAGCGCGACGAGGTGCTGCCGCTTGAGCAACGCATATTCCTCGCAGTCACCCGCGCCGGTCTCACCCAGCGTCCACACCTCGGCAAACCCCCACTGCTCAAGGTCGGTGCCTGGTCGCAGGGTGGCATTAACCCAACGGTTGATGCCCCACACCTGCAACCACTTGGCAGGTGTCATGGCCACTGCGGCAGGCTCGGCGGTATTCACCTTGCACAATGCAGCATATTCGGGTTGGGCACAAAACGCCACCCAACCGCGCGGCGACCGGTGGTCACCCTGCGGGTTCACCTGCGCCATGGGGGCAGAGTGGGCCATGGCTTGGCTGGCGCAGGCCATCAATATAGCCCCCAGTAAGGGGGCCCAAAAACGGTAGAACATTAACCCCTCCCAGAGTTGGCCTACAAACCGCGTAGGCGGTGCAGACCGGGCCAGAGGGGCACGATCCTTCCTAGATAGGTATTTTAGTCAGATTTTCAAGGGCCTTGCCTTGACAAACTCCCCAAAAACCTCCACAAGCCCCCCACGGGTGGATGGCGAAACCCGCGCAATCCATGCGGTTGCAGGTGCCTAAGTGTTTGTATAGCAAATGTTATCAATCGCTTAAGCTTGAATCTTCAAGCACATGAACAATGTTGATAAAGGTAACTGCTATGATGAATCTGACCCATAGCCAAAAGCCCGCCGAAGCCAAACATGGCTGGTTGGTAATTGACGCAGCCGGCGTGCCCCTTGGCCGCTTGGCAACCCAGATTGCCACCCTGTTGCGCGGCAAGCACAAGCCCACCTACACCCCCCACGTTGATGGCGGCGACCATGTGGTGGTGCTGAATGCCGAGCAGGTGAAACTGAGCGGCAACAAGATGAAAAACATGGAATTTCATTACCACACCAGTTGGGTTGGTGGCCTCAAAACCATCATCGCTGGCGATGAGCTTAAGGGGGCACACCCCGAGCGCGTGATTGAGCGTGCCGTAACCCGCATGCTGCCCAAGGATAGCCCCTTGGCCCGCAGCATGGCTGGAAAACTGCATATCTATAAGGGTAGCAAACACCCCCATGCAGCCCAAAACCCCATCACCATTCAAGCCGATCAAGCCGGTAAGTAGAGAGGCCCACCATGAGCATCGCTAAAAATATTGAAGCCACCAACGCCAAAGCCGGTCGTTTTTACGCCACGGGCAAGCGCAAAACCAGCACCGCCCGGGTCTGGCTTACCAAAGGTAAAGGCCAAATCACCATCAATGGGCGCAAGCTGGAAGAGTACTTCGGTCGGCCTGTACTCCAGATGATTACCAACCAGCCGTTCTTCGCCATCGACATGGCCGGTAAGTTCGACATCAATGCCCGTTGCAACGGCGGGGGCCTGAGTGGCCAAGCCGGTGCCCTGCGCCATGGCATTGCCAAGGCATTGGAAATCTACGACAAGGCTAACCGTCCAGCCCTCAAAAAGCTCGGCTTCCTCACCCGCGACTCCCGCGTGGTGGAAAGCAAAAAGTACGGGAAGCACAAGGCCCGCCGTTCTACCCAGTTCAGCAAACGTTAAAGCTGGGCTGTTCCAAAAAGCCGCCCAAACGGGCGGTTTTTTGTGTCTGCTGGTTGCCAGTACGGGCCACCTTCCGTAGGGTAGCGCGCATGAGCACCTACACACGCATTCTGGTCAAGGTTTCAGGCGAACGGCTGGCGGGCGAAAGCCATGACCGTGTTCTGGATATGCCAAGCCTGCAAGAAATCGCTGGCGAGTTGAAAGACCTGCACAACCAAGGCACGCAGGTTGCGGTGGTGATTGGCGGCGGCAACATGATTCGGGGCAGGGAGGTTGCCGCCTTGGGGATCGAAGCGGCCCAAGGCCACCAGATGGGCATGTTGGCCACGGTCATCAATGCGCTGGCCCTGCAAAGTGTGCTGGAAACCACGGGCATCCACAGCCGCGTGATGAGCGCGATCGAAATCGACCGTGTCGCCGAGCCCTACATTCGCCGCCGTGCGATCCGCCACATGGAAAAGGGCCGGATTGTCATCTTTGCCGCCGGGACGGGTAACCCCTTCTTTACCACCGACACCGCCGGGGCCCTGCGGGCGATCGAAATTGGCGCGCAGGTTTACATCAAGGCTACCAAAGTGGATGGGATCTACGACAGCGACCCAGCCAAGAACCCTGCTGCCAAACACCTGCCGCGCCTGACCTACAAAGATGTGCTGGTGGATGACCTGCAAGTGATGGATGGTGCCGCCGTGGCGCTGTGCCGCGAGAACAAATTGCCGCTGATGGTCTGCAAGGTCGGCGACGTCGCCGAAGCCCTGTTAGGCAAGGCCAAGTTTACCTTAGTCGAGTAACGCCGCCGATGCGCGGTGTCTGTGGCCTCGATTTCGGCACCTCCAATTCCACCATCGGTGTCTGGCATCACGGCGCGGCCACCTTGGTAGCTTTGGAAGAGGGCAAACCAACCCTACCGAGCGCCATATTTTTTAACTTTGAAGACGATAGCCAGGTGTTTGGCCGCGCTGCCATTGAAGCCTATACAGCGGGCATCCAAGGGCGCCTGTTGCGCTCCCTCAAAAGCGTGCTTGGCAGCAGCCTGATGGCCGAAAGCACCCAACTCAAGCGCCGCCGCATGCCCTTTGTCGAGATCATCGGGCAGCTGTTGAAGCACTTAAAGACCACAGCGGAGACCAGCGCGAATCAGGCGCTCACGCAGGTTGTCTTGGGGCGACCAGTTTACTTTGTGGATGACGACCCGGCCGCCGACCGCGCCGCCCAAGCCCAGTTAGCCGCCGCCGCCCAAGCCCAAGGGTTTAAATATATTACCTTTCAGTACGAGCCCATCGCCGCTGCACTGGCATATGAGCAACAGGTCCGTACCGAACAGCTGGCCTTGATTGTGGACATTGGGGGCGGAACAGCCGACTTTTCGGTGGTGCGCGTGTCGCCAACCCGCGCCAAGGCGGCCGACCGCCAAAGCGACATTCTGGCCAACCAAGGGGTACACCTGGGGGGGACTGATTTTGATCGTCTGTTCAGCTTGGCCACCGTGATGCCGTTGCTGGGCAAAGGCAGCCACTACCGCACCACGGGCTACGAACTGCCAGCGCGGTACTATAACGAACTTGCCACATGGCAACGCATTCATAGCCTTAACACCAAGGAAACACTGCACGAGCTGCGGCAACTTCGTTACGAAGCCGCGCAGCCTGCACTGCTTGAGCGCCTGTTGGCGGTGATTGAAGGCCGCTTGGGCCACGCCTTAGCAGGGCAGGTGGAAGCCGCCAAGATTGACCTGAGTATTGAAGCCGCCACCACCCTCACGCTGCCACTGCCCGGGCAACCCTTGGTACAACCACTGCTCCGCACGCAATTCAATGAGGCCATCGCCCCCGCGGTGGCCCGTATGACCGCTGCGGCCTTGGCAACTGTGCAACAGGCTGGGGTTGCGGTCGGGGCCATTCAGGCCATCTTTCTCACGGGTGGTTCAACCAAAATCCCTGCGGTAAAAGCCAGTCTCCTGTCACACTTTCCAACCGCCGAGGTGGTGGAAGGTGATGCCTTCGGCAGCGTGGGTTTGGGCCTCACGCTCGATGCCCAACGGAAGTTTGGCACCTAAGCCATCCCAAACAAAAAAGGGGTGCCTTTCAGCACCCCTGTTGTCATTCGATGGGTTACGCGGTCGCAACTGTCTAGTGTCGCCGCTGTTTAGCCTTGGCTCTGGCTCTCTGCTGCCGTTCGGCACGCGCTATGCAGTGCTCATAGCTTTCAGATCTCAACAGGCTAAGGGCGGCCCAAGCAGCCTCCCTTCGCGCATGATCCTTCCTTAAAACGTCGCAAATGACCCGCTGGATTCTATCGTACCATTGCTGGCACTTATTCACCTGCACGACGTCGCCAAAAATCGCTCCAGCCAAAGAACTGTGGTGAGGAAACCAAAGTCCAGCGGGCCTTTTGCCGCCCAGCGCGTAGATGATGTCGCGACGGCATTGCTTGACAATTGCAACCAAGCGTTGATTCCGTGTCGGAGGTTTCGGGGTTGGCCCATGCATCAGGCGCTCCTGTTAAACGAATACTATTAAAGGAATCTCTAAAATTATAAACGTAAGTTTGCAAGTAAAAACTGCCCCTAAGAGTGGTTATTAAAACTTAAAGCGAAGCCCATCATCACTTGCCACAACCTCACCCGTCATTCCAGAACGCGGTTGGGGAGAACAATGATTCATTGTTCGGGCCCCCAACCCATATCTGGAATAACAACAATTCTTTTTTTCTGTGATTACGCTGCGCCTAAGCAATGTCGGAAAATAACCTGAATAAAAAAAACCTCTTGCCGCCCGAAGGAGGCAAGAGGTTAAAAGTTCGGAGAGGGTTCGATGAGATTCGTGATCTCGCATACGATCATCCAGTCCGCCATGTCTCATCATGCATCTTGAGGGATGGTGTCATACCTCAATGCTCTCTTCCACGAAGAGAGAGGTTTCCCCATAGGAGACCTCAACATCACAGCCTCGTCACGGCTTTGTTGAGATTATCGCAGTGTAGCACGTCCGTCTTCCTGCATGTCTGCTTCCTCGTTCATCGGGAAGATTAAAAATTTAATGTCTAAGTTTCAGTATTGTCTATACTGCCAAAAGTAAAGGAGGAAGCCAAAAAGAAAACCGCCCCGAAGGGCGGTTGATAAAGAAGCAGAAACTACTTGAGTTCTACTTTGGCGCCAACGCCTTCCAGCTTCTTCTTCATCTCTTCGGCGTCTTTTTTGGCAACGCCTTCTTTGACCACTTGGGGTGCGCCTTCAACCAAGTCCTTGGCTTCCTTCAGGCCCAGGCCAGTCAGTTCGCGCACGATCTTGATCACGTCGATCTTCTTCTCACCAGCAGCCATCAGGTGCACGGTGAATTCGGTTTGCTCTTCAGCAGCTGGGCCGGCAGCGGCGGCAGCAGCGGCCACAGGGGCAGCGGCGCTTACGCCCCATTTTTCTTCCAGCATTTTGGAAAGCTCGGAGGCTTCCAGAACGGTCAGTTTGCTTAGTTCGTCTACCAGAGTTTGCAGGTTGCTCATGGAGGTATCTTTCTATCGTTTCGTTCGTTAATTAAGCGGCTTTGTCGGCATAGGCACGGGTTACGCGGGCCAGTTGCGCGCCAGGGGCTTGTAACAGGCCTACCAGTTTGCCACGCAGTTCGTTCAGGCTTGGCAGGCTGGCGTAGAGTTTTACTTCAGCCTTGCTCAGCATTTTGCCATCCATCATGCCGCCTAAAATTTGCATTGCCTCATTGGCATCGGCAAATTTTTGGGCAACGCGGGTCGGCGCCAGTTCATCCTTGGCGTAGGCCAGAATGGTAGGGCCGGTCATCAGGGCATTCAGCTGCTCGAAGGGTGTGCCCTTAAAGGCCAGCTTGGCCAAGCGGTTTTTGGCGACCTGAACGTGGCCACCTTCGGCGCGCATGGTGCGACGCAGTGCCGAAAGCTGCTTAACCGTCAGGCCGCGGTAGTGGGCAACCACCAGCGTTTTCGCGCTGTGCAGACTTTGGCTAAGTTCGCCGACAAACGCTTCTTTTTCGGTGCGATTCATCCGAATAACTTTCCGTCGGTTGTTAGAATCCCGGGTTGCACCATTGCAACACGAGACACCTTGGATACGGCAAAGAAGTGGCAAAAAATGCCTTTCAAGCCCCTCGGTCAGCTGATGGATTAAGCCCGGTTATCACATAAAATAACCTGCCATGGGCGCTGACGGTCTTCAGGTGTTAGGTGTCTTAAAGGGCAAAGTGCAGGGTATGTCAACAAAAAAAGCCCCTCTTGCGAGGGGCTTTGCCTAATTCCGTAACGGAATTACTGAGCCGGGGCTGGTGCCGGA
Source organism: Alphaproteobacteria bacterium (assembly GCA_027490875.1). Classification (GTDB taxonomy): domain Bacteria; phylum Pseudomonadota; class Alphaproteobacteria; order UBA2136; family UBA6156; genus JADCGN01. The sequence goes on along the minus strand of JAIXXE010000023.1, from coordinate 751 downwards.
GCGGCTTCAGGACCCACTGGGGCTGGAGCAGCTTCAGGGCCCATCGGGGCTGGAGCAGCAGCTTCAGGGCCCATTGGGGCTGGAGCGGCTTCAGGCATCGGTGCTGGAGCAGCCTCAGGCATTGGGGCTGGCATCGGTGCTGGCATTGGGGCCGGCATCGGTGCTTCTGGCGCAGCAGGCATGTCGCCGGCTGGGGCAGCTTCGTTGTTCTTGGTGTAAAGCATGTAACCAACAATCGCGGCTACGGCTACACCGGCGATGATCAAGGGGGCCTTGTTCATTGATGTCTATCCTTTTTGTTGCATACGGGCGGACACAATCGATATGCATTGCGCCGTCGGTTCGCTTGAGGTTGTTACCGTGCGCGAAACCTTGGAATAAGCGTATGCGGGAGGTTGCCAGAGCTGTCAAGTAAAGCGGGGTAATTTGCCTGTCAGCTAGGCAGGCAGAGTCTTCAGCTTGGTGCCAATATACCACAAATGAGACATGGACTTACCACAACCTTACCAAACCATACCAAACCTCCGAATGTTTACGTAAGATTTGGGCCGTAACGCTTGGCAAGGTTTTGATAGTGCTCGGCACTCCAGGCTAAGTAGGCGTGTTCGTCGGGGCGCATGGGGCGTAACAGGCGGGCAGGGGTTCCAGCCCAAATCTGGCCCGTTGGCACCACAGTGCCGGGGCTGACCACCGCACCAGCGGCCACCATCGCGCCACTTTCCACCACGGCACCATCCAGCACCACCGCGCC
>JAIXXE010000018.1 GCA_027490875.1 Alphaproteobacteria bacterium | reverse complement strand
TTTGCGGCACGGGCCGTAACGGGGCTGCGGCAACGCTTGCAGGAGTTAGGGCTTACCACTCGGGTGCATCTGGTGTTACCGGCTAACCTGAATGCGGTGGATTTGGCGATGCTGCCAGTCGCCTGCCACGCCCTACAGCCGGCCGACCTGATTTTTACCAAACTGGATTGCACCACCCGTTACGGCGCGTTGGTTGCTACGGCCAGCAGCAGCGGGCTGCCACTGGGGTTGGCCACGCACGCGGCTGATATGGCCACGCCACCGCTGTTGCTGCAACCAAGCTGGTTGGCCGAGGCTTTGCTGGAACTCCCTAAACAGCCATGGGAGTTTGCTACATGAACCGGAGTGACTGTAATCTTTACCTCATCGCCAGCGGCAAGGGTGGAGTAGGCAAGACAAGCTTTACGTTAAATCTGGCCACCGTGCTGGCCCAACAAGGCAAACGGGTGCTGGTGGTGGATGCCGACACGGGGCTGGCCAACGCCGATGTGCAGTTAAACCTGCAACCCACCGCCGACCTGGCCGATGTGTTGCAAGGGGCCAAGCCGCTCGCTGCCGTGGTGCAGCCTACCCCGCATGGCTTCGATCTCATTGCCGGACGCAGCGGGCACCCAGGGTTGATTGGCCTTACCACGCCAACGCTGCTGCGCTGGCTGCAAGACTTAAAAAGCCTGGCAACCGCCTACGATTTTGTGCTGCTGGATGCCGCCGCCGGTGTGGCGCCCACCACCTTGCTGCTGTCTGCCCACAGCCATGCCACGCTGCTGCTGACCACGCCCGACCCAAGCAGCCTAACCGACGCCTACGCCTTGGTAAAACTGTTGTGGCGCCAGCATGGCGTGGCCAACGCCCGGTTGATTGTCAATCAGGCCACCGAACGGGAGGCGGCGCAGGTGCAAACGCGTTTGAACAGTGCGGTGCAAGGGTTTCTACAGCTCCAGCCTTTGCCGTTGCTGGGCAGCCTCCCCAGTTGCAAATACTACGCCCAAGCGGTGCGGAATCATGCGTTGGTGAGTGTGGAATTTCCGCACAGTCCGGCGGTGGTTGCCATCCGTGAACTGGCCGCCAATCTGTAACTTTAATTCTAACGCATGGAGGGCGTTTAGCCCTTGCGGCTGTCGTGCTTGGCCACTTCTACGGCGGCGCGGGTGCGGGCTTCGTTCAGGGCATTGCGTTGGGGCGCGGTCAGCGTGGTTTCATCCTGCGCGGTGGCCTCGGCCAGCTGGTGCAGTTGGCTTAAATTGGGTTGGGCGGTGCCACCCAAGGCGGCGTCGGCCAAGTTGCGCAGTTGCTGCAGCAGTTGGTTGGTCTGGCCGCGGGTATCGTTGGGGAGAGGGTCATCGTGGTTGGGCAGGAACGGCGTGAGGCTGAGCCCGCTGGGCAGTGTTTCAGCGCTTACAGAATTCGTTGGGCTTGGCTGGGCTTCGGTCGCTTCGGCCAGCAGGCTGGCAAAACTTGGGCCATCGGCTGCGCCAGCGCGTGGCTTGGCCTTGGTTTTATCGAGGGGGCCGGGGCCTTTGGGGCCATTCACGTGGTAAACCATGGGCTAAGTTTGCATGGTTTGTGCCAAAAAGTCTAGCCTAATAAATGGGCAGTGCGTGGTCCTTTGCGTGGTCCGTTGCGTGGGCTATTTAAGGCTGGGTTTGCAGGATGCTAAAGCGCTGGCTAACCTGCCCGCCCCAGACTTCCATCATGAGCGGCAAGGCCGCCGCCAACATAATGAACGCCAGAATAATGGTAAGCGGTACCGAGACAAAAAATACCTGGAGCTGCGGAATAAGCCGGTTCAGCAACCCAAACAGCGCCGTGGTAAGCAACCCCGCCACCACCACGGGGGCTGCCAGTTGTAGGCCAAGCGCCGAAAAATCGCTAAAAATCTGCACTACTGCCGTGGTGATATCGGCCACCGGTGGTAATTGGCCGGGCGGGAAGAGCGTGTAGCTGGCCGCTACAGCGCGGATGAGGTCGTGATGCAGATTCAGGGCAAGCACCAGCAACCCTCCCGTGAGGGTTAACAGGATGGTCGGCGCCCCGGTGTTGGCATTGCTGGCAGGGTCAAACAGCGTGGCCGCCTGCAACCCGGCGGCAAAGGCAATCAGTTCGCCAGCCAAACTTAGGGCGGCCATGAACAGGCGGGCGCCTAGGCCTAACAGCAGGCCCATCACCAATTCGGCTAATACCAGCAGCACCATCTCACCGGCCAGACTTGGTAAGGCTGGCAGGGTTGGGGCCAGCAGGGGGTAGAGCATGACCGCGGTGCCCATCACCACCAGCAGCCGCAGGCGCACGGCCACTGCCTCATCGGAAAGCGCGGGAAACACCATCACAGCCGCGCCAAGCCTGCACAGCAGCAGAAAAAAGGGGAATACCAGCGTGGCCGCGAGGTCCATCGGGCCGCCAACCTTAGGGTGCGGTGGTGGCCGCGCCGGTTTGTACGGTGGCATCGGGGCGCGCCATGCGTTCAAACAGGTCGCCAGTCAGCTCGTTTAACTGCCCGGCCATGTAGGGCAGCAGAACAATGAGCGACGCAAACACCAAAATAATTTTTGGCACGAAGGTTAACGTACTTTCCTGAATGGAGGTGAGCGCCTGCACCAAGCCAATGATGAGACCAATAATCAGCGCCAGTATCATCACGGGGGCCGAGACGTACAGCAACGTCAGGATGGTTTCGCGGGTAACAGTGACAACGGCGTCGGGGCTCATGCCTCTAAACTAGCATGCCGCAGGCTTGGGGCTTGCCATCTGCCCGCAGATTAGGCACAGTCCGGCCTTATGGCGGCATCCAAACGGCACCTTAACCCCACCACAGCACCAAGCTGGCCGTTGCTTAAGCGGATTTTTAGCGAATACCTGTGGTTTCATAAGGCGCCCTTGCTCTGGGCATGTGGGGCCATGCTGGTGGTGGCCGCCGCGCTGGGGATGCAAGCACACCTGATTCAACCACTGTTCGATAACGGCCTGATTGCCGGACGCGTGGGGGTCATCAACACCGTGATTGGGGCAGTGGTGGCGCTCACCCTCATTCGCGGCGTGGCTAACTATTACCAGCTTTATTTTATGGAAAGTGTGGGTCAGCGGGTCATCGCCACCCTGCAAGAGCAAATGTACGCCGCCACCTTGCGCCAGCCGTTGGGTTGGTTTGCCGATAACCCCACGGGGATGTTGACCAGCCGGTTTATCAGCGATCTGCAACGCCTGAAGTACGCCGTGACCCAGATTTTTAACAGCGGCCTGCGCGACACCGGCACCGTGGTTGGGCTGTTTGTGAACATGCTGTATCAGGATTTTCACCTGACCGTGCTGACGCTGGTTATTGTGCCGATGACCATCATCCCCATCCGCCGCTTTGGGCGCCTGAGCCGTAAATACAGCCGGGTGAACCAAGAAAGCACCGCCAAGATGGCGCACCACCTGAACCAAACCCTCATGCATGTGCGCCAAGTGCAAAGCTACGCACAGGAAGGCTTTGAAAACCGCCGGATGCATCGGCAGGTGATGGACGTACTGGAAAGTACGCTGAAGGCGGTGAAGGTGCGGGCATTATCCTCGCCCGTGGTGGAAGTGATTGGCAGCGTGGCGATTGCCCTGATTATGCTTTATGCGGGCCGCCGGATTGCCGACGGCACCCTAAGCCCCGGCGCATTTGCCAGCTTTATGGCCAGCTTGGTGATGCTCAGCCGCCCGCTGAAGGGCTTGGCCAGCCTGAACAACAGCCTGCAAGAAGGCTTGGCCGCCGCCCAGCGCGCCTTTGAACTAACCGACGCCACCCCCGCCTTGAAAGATACCCCCGGCGCCAAGGCGCTGGACGTAAAGAGCGCGAGCCTGAGCTTTGAGCATGTGACCTTGACCTACGCCGACGGCACAACCGCGTTGCAGGATTTTACCCTGCAGATTCCCGCGGGTAAAACGGTGGCACTGGTGGGCCCCAGTGGGGCGGGCAAGAGCAGTATTTTAAACCTGCTGCCACGCTTTTATGAGGCCAGCACCGGGGTGGTGAAGATTGCAGGGAAGGACGTGCGGGATGTTACCTTAAAATCGCTGCGCCAGCACATTGGGTTGGTAAGCCAAGATGTGGCTATTTTTGACGATACCATCGCGGGCAACATTGCCTATGCCCTGCCCAAGGCCACCGCGCAGGCCGTGGTGGCAGCCGCCAAAGCCGCTGCCGCGCACACCTTTATTGAAGCCCTGCCCAACGGCTACGCCACGGTGCTGGGTGAGAATGGCCTGAAGCTTTCGGGCGGGCAAAAACAACGCTTGGCCTTGGCGCGCGCGCTGCTTAAAGATGCCCCCGTGCTGTTGCTGGATGAGGCCACCGCCAGCCTTGATACAGCCAGTGAAAAGGCGGTGCAGGCCGCGCTGGAGCTGGCCGAGCAGGGTCGCACCACCCTGATTGTGGCGCACCGGCTTTCGACCATTGTGCATGCCGATGAAATTGTGGTGCTGGAGGCCGGCAGAATCGCCGAGCGGGGCAGCCATCGCCAGTTGTTGGCCAAAAAGGGGCTCTATCACCGGCTCTGGAGTTTACAGGCTCAAGCCAGTTAGTATTGCTGGTGACGTATGCCTTTAGGGCTGTCGTATCGCCAAATTCAGGCCGCAATACCACTTTTGTCATTCCAGCTTTTGCTGGAATGACAAGAATCTACTGATTTTTTAACAAATATAGCAAAGCCCATCATTACTTGCCACAGCCTCACCCGTCATTCCAGAACGCGGTTGGGGAGAACAATGGTTCATTGTTCGGGCCCCCAACCGCGTTCTGGAATGACGGGCAATGTGTGTGGTAAATATTCTTGGGCTGGGCTATATTTATAGGCTTGGCACTATGACTGTCGTCCCTCTTTATGGGCTTGGAGTGAAGCGTAAAAACAGGCTGCCGTGCGGGGCGCGGCAGCCTGTTTTCAGTCGATTGTTTGAGGGGCTGGTGGGGGCGCGCTAGCCGTTGCGCTTCAGAACACCTTTCTCCCCGCGGGCATCCATCGCGAGACGGTGCCTAAGGACTTCCCGCAGCACAGTAGGGTAAACCTTATGGATAGACTGAAGTTCCTCAGCCGAAGCATAGTCATTAGTATTACGATAGACTTGCTTTGGCGGCAGTCCCAGCCGAGCCTCAACCTGCGCACAGGCTTGCATGAAGACAGCGGGCCGTTCTGGGTCGGCGAGTACCTCCTTGAGCAACGGCCAGATCATGGTGCGGTACTGATCTGCATGCCAATATTTGGCATACGTGAGGTACAGCCACGCAAACTCCGAGGCGGTGGTGAAGGTAAGAATGATCGCACCGACTGTCTTGGCCGCGAGCCTTTGCTGGTTGCCAATTTCCTTGATCAACGTCTCCAACGATTGGTGTGAGTCGCGAGTCTTCAGCGCGGCCCGAAGCACCGCGATGACTGTTGTTGGCTTAAACTCATATTGGGCATTCCCCCGCTGCTGTTTGCGGCGTTCGCCAATTACAGGAGCTGTTGGCATTGCGATGGGGCGCTCGGCCTCGTCTTCCCAACGCAGCTGGAAGCCGCGGGGTGTAATGGTTGCACAAACTGCCTGTGCCTGCGGCAGGTAGACCATGGTCGCCGCCAGCAGGGCTTGCTCGGGGGTGGCATTGTGGTTTTTGCGCCAGAACTGGTAGAAGGCGCAGGCGAGCAGGTCAAGTTCAGCCAGCTTGTTAAGCTGGTGTTTGGTGAGCAGGGTTTTTGCCATAGAACTGGCCTCCTGGGCCGGTATGAGAGGCCGAACGGGCCTAGGAAACGGACGCGTGGCCAGAGCCACATTTGGTATAACACTTGCCGATGTATACGTAAAAGTCAAGCCTTCTGTAGGCTTGAACGTGCGGCGCAGGCGCGGTAGGGAGGTGGGATGCAGCCCACCCACCCCACCTTCACCACCGGCCGTACCAGCCGCCGCCTGAGTGATGATGACAAGGCCGCCGTGTTGGCGGCGGTGGCAGCCTTTACGCTGCCCGCAACGCTGCCGCCGGTGCTGGAGCTGGAACTGGGCATTGGCAACGGGGCGGCCATGGCGGCGCGCGCGCGGGCCAATCCGCAGCGCTTTTACCTTGGCAGCGACGTGTACCTGAACGGCTTGGCGCAGGCGGCACGGGCGGCCCAAGGGCTTGATAACGTGGCGTTAACCAACCTTGATGCCCGCGACCTGCTGGCGACCTTGCCGCCCAGCAGCGTGCAGCGCGTGGTGGTGCCCCACCCCGACCCATGGCCCAAGGCCAGCCACCACAAGCGCCGGTTGGTTCAGCCCGCGTTTTTAAGCGCCTGCGCCCGCGTGCTGCAACCGGGTGGCGAGCTGTGGGTGGTGACCGATTGGCCCGACTATGCCTTCCACACCTTGGCCATGCTGTACCATCACCCGCTGCTGCCGTTGCACCAAACCACCGAGGCCGCAGGCCGCTGCAAGGTAAAGCCTGCTGGGGCCGGGGCCGCCCCGCTGGGCCCGCAGGCGCTGGCCCAGCCGCCCGCATGGTGGGTGCCCACCAAATACCAACAAAAAGCCGCAGCGCTGGGGCGGGAGGCTTGGTTCATTCAGGCAGTTCGGCGCGGGTAGGGCTCCTCTTCAGAATAATACCCCGCAAGGCTTGCCAAGCCTTCCTCTTCCATAGTATACAACATTTAACAATGGGGCCTTGCCCCGTTCCCGTTTTGTTCCTCGCACGGCCCTTCAGGGGCCAAAGGAGACTACAATGATTAAGATTGCCGCAACTGTTGAGTTCATTGTGATGATGAAGCCAATGGGGAGTTCTTTCTACAACCACGACGATGCTGCCGCTCTCTGTCAACGTATCCATGCCAGGATTAAGACCCTGAAGGGCGGAGAAGCGTCTGAGTTCCTGCCCGCAGACCCCGAGTTGCCAAGCCCTTGGCGCATGGTGTTGGTGCGTAGGTTTTCCCATCTGTTCACGGAGGAATTGAATCGTGACCAGTTGATGCACCGGTACTGGCCCGACGGCTTTGCCTTTGGTGATGGGATGGATTTCATCCAATCGACCTTCCCGACGGTGAGCCTTATGCCGCAGGTGGTTTTGCGGGTTGAGCACGATGGAGACTTTCAAAGAAACCTCAGGCACCACAAAAAAGCGATTGCTAGCACTCTGGTCTCTTTTCAAAAGGCTGGGTACACTGTGTTAACCCCCAGTAGGATGCCCATGGTGATAAAAAGGCAAGAGACGCTGCTCATCTCCAAGCGCTAAAACGCGCCCCTAGGGCGCCTTGCGAACCATGCCGGAGGGGCTTCCCCTCCGGCTTTTGGTATGCCTTGACAGGGTCAACGTTTCAGGCCATAAGCACGCATTCGCTGCGGCTGTAAGGCTTCAGCAACCTCAGCCCAACATTTCTGTTGCGACTGGCGGCTCTGCCGCCTTTCATCGTTGCAGAACCTGGGCGAAGGGCAGGGGCGAAAAGGGGCCAAAAGGGATAGAGACGCGCGTGACAACGCCATTAAACCAAAAGATTACCACCATGGCTGTGGCAGCAGCCACCGCCTTTGGCGTGGCCTTGGTGGTGGCGCGTTTTAGCGGCCAGCAGGGGCGTTCGACCCTGCAAATCCTGCTGGAAAACCCCGATGGTTCCAGCCCCGATGTTGAAACCTGCGCCAAGGTGTCGCGCCTGCTTTCCGCCCAGCTTGATGTGGCCGAACTGATCGGTGGCCGCTATACGCTGGAAGTGAGCAGCGCTGGCTTGGATAGGCCCTTACTCAGTGCCGCCGAATGTGCCCGTTTTGTAGGCAAACATGCGGCGTTTAAGTTTAAAAACCCTCTCGACCTGAACGGCAAGCCGCTTGGCGCCACCAAAGGGGTGATAGGCGCGGTGACGGGCGATGACGTAACGCTGCAGGCCGAAGGCACCCAGCTGCGGTTTAACTTCCATCAGGTACAGAGCGCCGAACTGGCGCCCACCGATGCGGAAATGGCCGCCTTTATGGGCTTTAAGGCCAAGCCTGCGCGCGGTACGCCGCACCCGCTTTCGGCCCGTGCCAAACAGTTGAATAACCCCCAAAGTTAACGGAAAGGAACGCCACAATGGCCTTGGAATACCTACAGATCGCCGACATGGTCGCACGCGAGAAAGATATTGAAAAAGAGCAGGTTCTTGATGTGATGGAGCAAGCCATCCAGCAGGCTGCGCGCCGCAAATTGGCGGGCGAATTGGGCTTGCAGCCGCTCGATTTAACCGTACAGGCGCACATCGACCGCTTAACGGGCGACGTGACCATGAAGCGCCTGATTAAAGTGGTGCCCATGGTGCTGGAAGTGACCAGTGTGGAAGAAGCCCGCACCGCCGTGCGCGAAGGCCGCGAGCCCGAAATGCGCCCCGCCTGCGACAAGCGCGGCTACCCCTTAAAGCACAACGCCAGCCAGATGTTGCTGGCTGAAGCCCAAAAGACCAACCCCGCCATTCAGTTGGGCGAGTACCTGATGGAAGACCTGCCAGCCCGTTACTTTGATGGCCGCGTGGCGGCTATGGCGGCCAAGCAGGTGATTTTCCAGCGCGTGAAGGATGTTGAGCGCGCCAAGGAACTGGATGTGTTTAAGGACGCTGTAGGCACAATTGTAAGCGGGATTGTCAAACGCGCCGACCACAACGGCGCCTTGGTTGATTTGGGCCGCGCCGAAGCCTTTCTGCCCAAGGAAGAAATCATTCAGCGCGAGCTGTTTAAACAGGGCGACCGCGTGCGTGGTTACATTTATAAAGTAAACCCGCAGGCCCGCGGCCCGCAGATTTTCCTCTCCCGCACCCACCCGCAGTTTATTGTGGAGCTGTTTAAAGAGCAGGTGCCCGAAATTGCCAACGGCACGATTGAAGTGATGGGCGCGGCGCGCGACCCGGGCTTCCGCGCCAAGATTGCGGTGAAGAGCTACGACCGTAACCTCGACCCCGTGGGCGCGTGCGTGGGGATACGCGGCGTGCGCGTGCAGGCCGTAACACAAGAGCTGCAAGGCGAGCGCGTGGATATTATTGAATGGAGCCCCAACGCGGCCGAGTTTTTGGTGCGCGCCATGCAGCCTGCCCAAGTAAGCAAGGTGGTGCTGGATGAAGATGAAAACAACATTGAAGTGGTGGTGCCGCAAGATAACCTGAGCCTCGCCATCGGGCGGCGTGGGCAGAACGTGCGGCTGGCCAGCATTTTAACCGGTTGGAACATCGACGTGATGACCGATGCCGAAGAGGCCGAGCGCCGCACCAAGGAATATGAAGTGCTCAGCGCCAACCTGATGCTGAATCTGGACGTTGATGACGTATTGGCCCGCCTTCTGATTACCGAAGGCTTCCGCAGCACCGATGACCTGCTGAAGGTGACGCCCGAGGAAATTGCCAGCATTGAGGGGCTTAATACCGAAATGGCCGCCGAATTGCAAAACCGTGCACAGGCGGCCGTAACCGCTGCCGCCGAACGCTTGGCCAAACTGGGCGTGACGGAAGAGCTGAAGGCACTGACCGGCATGAGCAACGACCTGGTGATTGCCCTGGGCGAAAACGGCATTAAAACGCTGGATGATCTTGGCGACTTGGCGACAGACGAACTGCTGGAGTTATTGCCCGGCGGTTTGGTTACCGAAAAGCAGGCCAGCAAGTTGATTATGGCCGCCCGTAAACATTGGTTCGCCGATGAAGACGAAGAGGACGATGAGGTAGCGGCGCCAGCGGCGACAGCCCCACAGGCGACTGCCAACGCCTAAGTTAGGCGACTTAAAAAGAACGGCCCCGCAAGGGGCTGTTTTTTTGGTTGTATTGACTGAAAAGTCGGAGTATTTTGTACGCATGAGCCCCTGTGTGGGGCGAAAGGTGAGACACATGGACGTTCCAAAAACGTTGGACGAAGCCATTGCCATGTTTCAGAACAATGGCGTCATTCTTCCCACCCTGCAGGCATGGAGGGAAGCCTTCTTAACCTTTGACGGCTCAGCCGCGTCGACGCTTCAGTTGAGGCATCATGCTGAAGTTGCCATTGCGACGATTGAAGGCGAGTTTCCGCTGGGCGGTGGCTACGACCTTGGGCCGTTGAAGTTGGCCGCAGAACAACAACTGGACGAACTGCTGGCAGAGCTTGCCTTGCGGTGATGACAACCCTTCATGCCAACGGCCCCCGGTGCAAGCACAGGGGGCCGTTGTCGTTTTCTTGCCGCGTGGCGCGGGGGCCGTGCTTCAGGCAGGGGGTGCGGGGGCGTCTGGGGGCGCGGTCTCGCGGCGTTTCCAGACGAACCTGACGAACGAATCTGCGGGCACATGTACAACCAACCTGTCACCTTCAGGTTTGGCTTCCTCGAGCAATTCTGCAGGAGGGGGCTCGTAACTCATAACGTATGGGATTTCGCGGCCGTCATATAAAACTAGGCGAAGGCTGTCACGATCCAGCACCCAGAGCTTGTTCAGCTCTTCAAGGTCTTTGGCCCTGCTTGCTGCTTCGGCATTGTCGGCTCGTTCTTTGATGCGAAGCACGATGTAAGCCAGCACAGCGCCTCCCCCCCAAATAACCACTATGTCTGGAAAAGGTATCCCAAGTGAGTACCGACTGGGGCCGACAGCAATCAAGAAGCCAGCAACAGGAACTACGAGAAGAGCTCCTAAGAAGATAGTCAATGCAGTGGAAACGCGAGTCTCAGACATAGATAACCTCCTGAGGGTGATGACTGATATACTAACATTGAGCGGTCGGTGTTGTCTATAACCCTACAAAACCCCCGATAGCCTCGGCTTGTTGCAAGCCAAAACGGCCCCCGGTGCAAGCACAGGGGGCCGTTGTCGTTTTCTTGCTGAAAGGTGTGGGGTTTTTGCGTGAGATCCCTGACTTAGGTTGCGGGTGCGGCTGAACTTAGGACCACGCGCCGTTTCCAAACGATGACCTTGTCAAAGTAAGTATCGTTTAAGTCTGAGTAGAAGCGTTGGCGCCAAACCATCTCGTCGCCTTCAAGCACTGCGCTCGTAAGCCCGGTGGTTTGGTCGCGGTTGCAGGTACTTAGCATGGCCTCACTCTTGTCGTAGAACACGATTCGGCAGCGGGCGTGATTGAGGATCCAGTCCTTTTCCAATGTCCGCCTCGTTTCGAGTTCTGTCTCTTTTCGTTGAAGGCGTTCGGCAAAAATTCTGTCATTTTTACGCAGTAAAGCGTAAGCCACAAGGAAAAACACCAGGACTGCTGGCACCAGAGCAGGCCACGAGAACCCGACGGTGGATGATTGTTCCCACACCGCGAAAGACACAAGATAAGCAAGCGTGGCGAGACAGATCGCCATCATCAATAAAATCCCAATCATAGGAGAAGGGAGGTGGGGGAAAAGCTTCGTTTGCGCCATAGAGTCCTCCTCTGGCGTAGGTGTTACGATGATTTAAGTATGCCATTTTTCACTTAGGGAGGCAAGGTTTGGGGTTGAA
>JAIXXE010000059.1 GCA_027490875.1 Alphaproteobacteria bacterium | reverse complement strand
CTGCTCTAAACAATCCCATGCTTGGAGCGCCAAGGGTCGGTAACAGGCCAGGCCATCCTCATCGGCCAACAAGGCCGTTTTAGGCTCCCAGCCGCGCACCGTAGGCTCAAGGCGGGCGTAATCGGCGGCGCCAATATAGGGCGGATTGGCAAACATCACCCGAAACGGCCCCTCAGTCCCAGCAATCCCCGCAAACCAGCTGCCCAGATGCAGCGTGCAACGCCCCAAAACACCTGCCTCGCGCAAATTGGCCTCTGCGACCGCCAGCGCGGCAGGGTAAAGTTCGGTCCCAACCCCACGGATGGCTGGCCGCTCCAGCAGCACGCTGCCCAAAATGGCCCCGCTGCCCACGCCGGCTTCGGCCACGAGGGCAACCTCGCCGGGCGGCAGCAACCCAAGCACGCTCTGCACCAGCACTTCGCTGTCGGGTCGCGGAATCAACACCGCAGGGCTTACCGGCCAATCACGGCTCCAGAAGGGCTGAAACCCCAGCACATAGGCCAATGGCTCGCCCTGCAGCCGCCGCGCCAGCATGGCCTGCAGGCGGGCTTGGTCACCCTTGGCGGCTTCGGCCAAGGCCGTGCCCTCACGAGGGGCAGGGTCAAGGCCAGCCTCAATCAACTGGCGCTGAATCTCTATCCTATCCAAAGGCTTAAAAAGGCTAGTCATTCCCCAAAGAAGCCAACCGTTCAGCCTCGTCGGCCCGATGCAGCGCATCAAGCAGCTCCATCAGGGTTTTACCCCCTGCCATCACATCGGGCAGGTTGTGCACGGTCAGTTCAATCCGGTGGTCGGTCACGCGGTTTTGCGGGTAGTTGTAGGTACGAATCTTTTCGCTGCGGTCGCCGCTGCCCACCATGCTCTTGCGGGCGGCACCCATCACGGCTTGGGCTTCTTCGCGCTTGCGTGCCAGCAGGCGCGAACGCAAGATTTTCATAGCCTTATCCTTGTTTTTTAACTGGCTTTTTTCATCTTGGCAGGCCACAGCCAAGCCGGTGGGCAGGTGGGTAATCCGTACCGCACTGTCGGTGGTGTTCACGCTCTGGCCACCGGGCCCGCTGCTGCGGAAGACATCGATGCGCAGGTCTTTATCTTCAATCTTTACATCCACTTCCTCGGCTTCAGGCAGCACCGCCACGGTGGCTGCGCTGGTATGAACGCGGCCTTGGGTTTCGGTGGCGGGCACGCGCTGCACACGGTGCACGCCGCCCTCAAATTTCAGCTGCCGAAACACCTGCGGCCCCACCACGCGGGCAATCACTTCCTTGTAGCCGCCCTGCGAGGTTTCCGCCGCGTCCTGCACTTCAACTTTCCAACCAAGAACTGCCGCCAAGCTGCTGTACATTCTAAACAAATCTCCGGCAAAAATCCCGGCTTCATCGCCCCCCGTACCAGCCCGAATTTCCAGCATCACGTTGCGGCCATCGTCTTCATCCTTGGGCAGCAGGTGCAGTTTCAGGGTCGCCTCAAAGGGCGGAATCTCGGCCAACAGGCCGTCGTATTCGGCCTGCGCCATGGCTTTAAGCTCGGGGTCGCTGCCGGTTTCCTTCAGCATCTGGGCGGCACCGTCCTTATCCTGCAGCATTTTAAAGTAAAGCTGGAAGTCGGCCACCACCTCGCGCAATTCGGCATATTCGCGGTTAAGCGACGTCATCTTGCCAATATCATTGGCAATATCAGGGCTTTGCAAGGCTTTTTCAACCTCGGCAAAGCGGGCCACCAAGCGTTGGCCTTGGGCCTGAAGAGTGGCGGAATCCGACATACCGGGCTGTGTAGCGGTTTTTTTTTGTAAAAACAAGCTAACAAACCTTGACTTACTGTATACTCATGCCAAAGCTTCATCATGAAAGGCCGTAAGGCCCAAATAAGTAACGTTTCTCAGGGCGGAACCTACCGCCCGAGACCTATACCCGCGCTGCCATCCGGCCGCGCGTTAACCCTTACCTCCGGCCGAGCCGGAAGGGGAAAACATGAAAACAATCATCGTCGCATCCATCAAGGCCCTCGCGGGCCTCATCACCGCGGTGGCGGCCCTGTGGGCCATTCACCGCACCTGGCCGAATCGCCGGGGAATCGAGCTGGAGCATCTGCTCCAAGCTCTCCCCGGACGGGGCGCCTTGGAGGGCGTGTTCGCGGCTTACGCCGGGGATACGTGGGCGGCGCCCACTATCCTCATACTCCTTGCGGCTACGGCTGCGTGGATTGTTTGGCCTTTCCCCGCCCGTCGGCGGGTGGGGGCAGCTGCGGTCGTCGGTTTGGTCGCATTCATTGCGGCCAACAGTGGCAACGGCCTTCTGGAAGCTGTCTTCGCCGTTGGCGGAGACGGCTTTGGTTGGCTCTGGCAACGGGCACCGATTAGCGCCTCACTGACGTCTGTCAGCCTCGTGCTGGCAGTCGCCATTGCGGTGCTTTACAGCATTGGCTGGCTCCCGTCGTGGGCCAAGTGGAAGGAATGGTGGAAAACTCCCACGCCACCCACCTCACCCACAACACCGCCAACTGGCGACCGTGGCCCGCTCGTCGCAATGGGCAACGCCTTCACCGAATGGCGCAAGAAGCGGGCATCGGCGGCGGCTGCTTCGGCAGCAGCGGCTACTGCAGCTGCTACAGCCGCCGCTCCGGCTGCTCCGGCTGCTCCAGCGGCTCCGGCTGCTCCGGCT